>NZ_JAPMOU010000009.1 GCF_028858535.1 Spartinivicinus poritis | reverse complement strand
CAAGGGCAAGATACGTATATTATTGGCAGAAATGGCGATACAACCGCTAACCCTGCTGAAAAGGTGATTAATAATATTGCTACGCCAGCTCAGGCGCCAGATGACAATAGTCAAGCAAGCTATGAACAAGATTATTTGGTATTAGCAGGTGTGCGTCGCGATAATATTCTGTTAATTCGTAATAATGATGATTTACTGGTTAAAGGTTTGAAAGATAATGGCCATCAGGAAACAGTAAGAATTAAACAGTTTTTTAAAGGTGAAGCCTATCAACATATTTCCATCGTTGATGAAAAAGGTGGTCAGTCTGCCATTGAATTGGATGAGCGAGGAAATGCTGTTTTATCAAATAGTGCGGTGATCTCTGGTACAAACAGTGCTGATGATTTATACACGACTGAGCGAGAACAAGGCAGTTATACGCTATTGGGGGAGGCTGGTGATGATCGGCTACAGGCAAAACATACGGTTGTTTCTCAAGCAGATAGCTATACGTTAACAGATGGCGACATTTTGATAGGCGGAGAAGGGAATGACACATTAAGAGATAGCTTGGCTAATGATGTACTGATTGGCGGAGAAGACGACGACATTATTATCAGTTCTTGGGGGGATGACCAAATTGACACAGGAACGGGTCGTAATCAGGTTCGCTTTGCTTCGAATGCCCAGGGAGTGAAGGTAGTTGATGCTAACAGCAGTGAGCAAACAACCTTATGGGTGCCATTTGCCCTGAAGGATGCGAAATATCGCTATGAGCAAAATAGTTTTATAATAGAAGGAAAAGCCCCTAAAAGTGAAGCAGGTAAAAGCTTAACAATCATTTTACCTAATTACCTACAAAATAAGCCAAATGTGGTATTAAAAAGCTATGATGGTAGCCAGGTAGATGGGGAAATGCCAAATCAATATTCTGCCATGGCCCATGGTGCGTATGCCTTAAACCAAGGGGGTAATGACCAATATTTGACTCTAGAAAACTCACCGCTAGCTGGGTTAGATGAGTTTACCGTACAAATGACGTTTAAGTCTGATCGCCACCAGCTAAGTGGTAGTGATTATGTACCCCTAATGTCTTATGCTGGCAGTCGTACTGCTAATGAGTTTTTATTAGGGGTTTACCCTGGTGGTTTGAATGTATGGATAAAGGGCAAGCAATATACCACGTCTGTTAAAGCCACTGAGCTACTTGATGGCCAATATCATGATGTGACGACTAGTTGGAGTAATAACACGGGTAAATTGGATATTTATGTTGATGGTCAGCTACGCGATTCTGTAACCACGGAGCATCATGGTAAACTAGACTCAGCTGGTCGTTTTATCATTGGCCAGGAGCAGGATCAATTAAATGGTGGGTTTGATAAAAAACAGTTTTTCCAAGGTAGTTTGGGGGATGTAAAAATTCTTAGTCAGCAATTGACACCGGCTGCAGTCGCACAAGTGCATGGCTCAGAACTGCTGGCACACTGGAATTTTAACTATAACTGGTCAGATGTGTCGGGTAATGGGAATAATTTACAGCTGGCTCGAGTAGCTGATTTTACTCAAGCTATCGACCCTTATTTTACTTGGGAGCCGTTAACCGAGCAAGCAGTATACGAAGGGGATCAGTTATTACAATTGGCTGAGTTATATAGACAGCTAGATAGAAGTTTCTAGTATGAGTAAGAACTGGGCTTGTTTTATTGAGGAACTGCTATTATACCAATAAGTAGTGAATAAATTGTTATATAGAGCAGTATCATTAAAAATGAGTTTGTCTACCAAAAAGACTGCTGGTGTCTCCACCTCTAGCAGAGTGATTCGCACAACTGTTCTTCTATTACTTGGGCTTGTTATCCTCTATTATTTTGTTGAGATCAAACCAAAAGCCATCAGTGATATTGATTTTAAGGACGCTAACTTTAAAGCTTGTGTGTTAAACACTGGGGTAGAAAAAGCGGTGCAGGTTACAAAGCTGCTCTGTTCATATAAGAATATCACTGCCGTTGATGAAATTACGTTTTTTCCCAATTTAAAAGTGTTGGAGTTGCATGGTAATCAAATAGAGTCACTTGATATTTCAGATAATCAACTATTGGAATACCTGTATATTGAGTCTAATCGCCTGACAAAAATTGACGTTTTTCATAATCCACAGTTAGTGCTGTTAACGGTATATGGCAATAGCATATCGAGCATTGATGTCACGGCAAATACCAGATTAAAAAAGTTATATCTTGGTCGTAATAAGCTGAAATCACTAGACCTATCCAAGAATGTCAAGTTAACCTATTTAGAGGTAAGTGATAATCAGCTCGTTAACTTGGATTTAACCAAAAATAATAAGTTGCAATCTCTGTTAGCCAGTAAAAATAAATTAAAAACAATAGATTTGTCTAATAACAAAGAGCTGAAGGAGCTAACAATCGCCGCCAATCAAATTACTGAATTGAAACTCAATAAAAATATACGGCTGGAAAAACTTTATGTGGGCGATAATGGTTTATTAAATATTGATCTTTCCAAAAATACAAGACTTAAGTCATTAGCGGTAAACTCTAATAAACTTTCAGAAATAAATCTGTCGAGTAATGTGAGTTTAACAGAACTTTATGTGTTTAATAATAGCTTAACTAATTTAGAGTTAAGCAAAAATGCTAATATAAAGAAACTATGGGCTTCTTCTAATCATTTGAATGACCTTAATGTATCTAAGAACCTTGATCTAGAAGAGTTGTTTGTTTCTTTGAATAAACTGATAACACTTGATGTAAGCCATAATGATAATCTGAAAGTATTAAATGTGAGTGGCAATCAGTTAAAGGTAATAAACTTGGAAGAAAATAGAGCTTTGCTAAAGCTTAATGTTGAAAATAATAAAATGGCTGAATTGAATGTTTCAAAAAATATTGAGTTAAAAGAGTTAAGTGCTGGGTATAATGGGTTGAATTCCCTTGATCTTTCTCATAATACAAAGCTTGAAAGTATATACTTATTGTCTAACAATTTATCCGATTTGAATCTGGTAAACAATACAGAACTACATGAGCTTATGGTTAGTGCTAATAAATTAATAGATATAAACTTAAATAACAATAAAGAGTTGGCGGTGATATATGCAGCTAGTAACCAATTGACTTCGTTGGATTTATCTAATAATCGTAAGCTGGAAAAAATTTTTCTGATGGGAAATTTCCTTAGGAAGGTAGATGTTTCTAATAAGCCTGTTTTAAAAATTGTTGATTTAAGTCACAACAGGGTTAGTGAAATACAGTTGTATGAAAATCCGGTGTTAACTCACCTGGATATCAAGAATAACTTTCTAACAAATGTAGATTTGTCTCTTGTGCCAAGCTTGCAGACACTATCCGTGGATAATAATCGGTTAACATCGATTTATGTATTGAAAAATACTCAGCTGCAGAAAATTTTATTACGAAATAACCGTCTTAGAACAATTGAGTTACCTAATAGTGATCAACTTCAGGAAGTTGATCTTCGTGATAATCCTTTTGATCAGGCTACAATTGAATATTTAAAGGCAACAGGGCTATCTCAAATAAGGTTATAGTTCCTTATAGCTTACCTATTGGCCTCGCTGATAAAGTAATCGTAACAACACAAAAAATTTGGCTAATAGGTCTTCTGTATTGGCGTGGTTAGACTTACCTTTTTTACTACTGATATATAATAGCGGCTTGATGTCTTTACTGTTGATATTTTTGCGGGTGATCAAAATAGCTTCGGTAAATATTTTTTCTTTATTTGTTTTTGCCTTATTTTCCAAAATTTCATAAGCTTGTTTAACACCTAAATAGCCAATTTCTATTGGTTGTTGAAGCATGGTACCATTTAGCTTTCCTCTTTTTATTGCTTTTGCTAACTCTTGGCTAATATCAAAGCCAACCGTTTTAACCTTACTGCTAAGGCCTTTTTTCTTGAGTGCCCGAATTAAACCGGTTGTGGATGATTCATTGGGGGCAAAGATACCGTCGACTTTAGGTATATTTTTAAATACTCGCAGGAGGGTATGGTAGGTTGAGCCAACTGAGGTGCCTACATAATCATCATAAACTAATGTTAGCCCAGGGTATTTTTTCATCGTATCAAGAAAACCTTGTTCTCTCAGCATGGTAGAACTATTTCCTTGTTTATAACGGAGGAGCATTATGTGGCCTTGCTGGTTTAATAACTTGGCTAAATATTCTCCTGCTTGAGAGCCCGCCTGGTAATTGTCCGTTGCGATGAAGCTGCTATAACCACTGCCATCCATTCCAGAGTCAATAAGAACAACTTTAACCCCTGAAGCGACTAGCTGTTCAGTGATGGGAACTAAGTTTGACTGGTGGTTAGGGGCGATGACAAGTGCGCTTATGTTACTCTCTAGCATCCGTTGAACATAGCCAACTTGGGATTGGCTTTCATCTCTTGGGCCAGCCCAAGAGATGTTAATATTTAATTCTTTGGCTGCTTGTTTGGCCCCTACATGAACATAATCCCAGTAGATATGATTAGTACTTTTGGGAATGACTGCAATGGTATACTTTGGTTTAGCTTGGCTGTAGGTAACTAAAATACTTAGAAGAAATACTAGTAAGCTATAGGCATATCGCATGAAATAGTTAGCCTGAATACTTTGTAGGTGCAATAAAATTAAGTGTAGGTACAAACTAATAATTTCGGCAACTATTGATTTTTTATTGTGTTTTAATCAGCGCTTTCATTTATCTGACCTATAGTGTGTTAATAATATACTCAATGTACACAGATTTGTTCTTGGCGAAGTATTTAGGTGGGATCAACTAAAAAATAACCCTTCAATGGTGAAGGGTTGTTATTGAAGCTCATTATTTTTGCCTTAATAAGTAACAGTTAATTTTTTTTGTTCTCTTTGTTTGTTTTTTGGTGGCCGCAGGAAGGGCAGCCCAAAATATCGAAATAAAACCGTTTAACTGTTGAATTACACTTCGGACAAGTGGCTTCCAATACATCATCAATAATGAGGTTGTTAATCATCATGTGTTAAATCTCCGTGCAGATAATTTCGCTTAAAGACCCAGAAAAGGGACGTTATCAATGCCTTGTACAACGAGATAAAGCACGAAACAGAACAGACCGACCTTTACATAAGCGTTGTCAAATAAATACATCATGGGTTACCTCTCTATAACTTTATCCTACCTTGGATCGCTCTTGACATAAAATGTCTTTGATTGACGCGTATATTACATGTAATGTCATTTTATGTCAAAAGTTTTAGTTGTAATAACTGTCCAATTAGTAATAAGTATGAAAAATTAGATATATTTCAAACAGTTATATCTAGTCTGGTGGTTGAACTGCATCAAGGAGGCTAAGGAGGTTAGTGGTATAAGGAGGAAGTTATGACTTATACAGAGCGTTACTGGGTAGGCCAGTTTGTAACCAAGGCTTTCATGGTTAGATAAATCAGCCACCCATTACAAAGGTGCCAAAGAAAATGACTGCCAATGACTAAATAGGGGCAAATAGCATTATCTATCGTGCGGAAAAAGAGAGATGTCATAAAGACTGCGGTTGCCCAGATGAGAATTTGAGGGTTGTTTTTTTTCTGGTGAAAATGAAAGGCAGCTAGTACTGCAATAACAAATAATGTGGGGGCATACATCAGTGATCCATTAAGAAGGTTAGGGTATTGTCTGCTGAAATGACTAGCGACAAATAAAACGATCACAATAGCAACAGATTTGCTGTAATGTAGCCGCATAACTTTAAGGCTATAAAACCAAACAAAACACAATTGAAATAACAGGATGGGAATAACATCTGCCTGCATTGCCCAGGCAGTAGCAAAGGTATGAAATAACGTACTACCCATCCCAATCATGATGATTAAGCCAATCAGTAAATAGCCTTCATAATGTATGACTCTTAAAGGCTTAATGGCTTGCCAGCTTGCCCAAGCGGCGATAAAAAAAGCAATATTAGACAGTGCATTGATGGGCTCAGCAAGTAAGCCTGGTCCCAGTCGTTCACAATAAAGATCAATCATTTTATTGTTCTTTTTAATAGGTATATTGTCTTAGGATAGCCATTTTTTGTAATCAATATGTTTTGTGAATAACGCTTAGAAGCGGCTGTCAGCGCTTGTGGTCAAATTAACCCTCTATGAATCAGTTACCTTGATTATTATATCGTTACATGTAATGAACTTAAGTCAGCTTATGAGTTTAGAAGCGTTGTTGTGTGGAGGGCTGGCTATTATATAGAGACTCTACTTAGTGAATATCTGAAAACTTCAGATAAGGTTGTAATAAGGAGGAAAGGGCTATTCAAATTAGAAATAATGTAATTGAGCTTAATTCATATATGCTACAATAGAAACATATCTGAGCTAAGAGGGTAAAGGCTGGCATGAAATGTTCTGACTGGAATTGCACTATACCCTTCGCCAATGATTTTTAGGGGTTGCTGTCATCGTTCCTCACCTCAATCACCTATTATCTTATCTATAGGTTCATGGGGTTTCGTCATTCGACAGTTGTCCTAAAAGCCATGTGCATTGGGTATAAGTAAGAGTATGTTTTTTAAAAAGTATGGCCGTAGCCCAATAGCAAGAAAGTTGCTTTTTATCACTATTGGGGTTAGTACGCTAATTGCTTTTATTATCACTATATCTCAACTAGTATACGACTACTATCAAGACATTCAGCGTATAGAAAGATCCCTTCAGCAGATAAAAATTGCCAGTGTGCCGAGTATTGTTGTGTCTTTATGGAACCTTGATGATGAACAGGTTAAGGTTCAACTTCAATCACTCTTGAAAGTTTCTGAGGTTATTCGAGTAGAGGTTAATATACCTAATAAAAAATCAGTTATTTATGGCGAAGAAGCAAGCGAAGATTTTTTTTTAAAAAAGTATGATTTCGAGCTTTTATATACAAGGGATGACTCTACAAAAATTAACTTGGGTGTGCTGAGAGTTTTTTATGATTTCGAAAATATCTATATAGGGTTAATTGAAAAACTGATATTTATATTCTTGCTGAATTGTCTAAAGACCCTTGCAGTTTCATTTGTTATATTGTTTGTTTTTTGGAAGTTGGTTACCAATCACCTTGTCAGTATTTCTGATCAGCTCGATCGGCATAAAGAAATTTTACTAAATAAAGAACAAGTAGTACTAACAGATCAAGAAAATCTGGGAGAAATTAATATACTGATCAATAGTATTAATAAACTATGTAACTATGTGGTAGACGTTAAAACGGTAGAAGAAAATGAAAGGCAAGCGCAGGAGGATAGGCCGAAATTATTACAAGATGAATATATTGTAGACTACGGGCTGCTGCAGGCAAGATATGAAAAAAACTTTTCTCGAAGTGTCGTTTTTAGGGTAAATAATGAGTTAGCTAATGTGCTGAGTGACTGTGAAAACAATATAAATGAAATAAGTATGATGCATAGCGCTATTGGTGATATAAAGGAGACAAATGCTGCTGTTGATGAGTTGCTAAAGGAATTAAATGTGGTAGTTAATAAAACCAAACAAATAATTACATCATCTATGGTGTTTTCTGATAATATCGGCGATATGTTTAGGTTGGAAGGTAAAGAGGAATTAATATTTTTTTATAAAAATGACTTGGTTGATATTTTTCAAGAGGTTTCCTCATTTTTGAAAAGAAACCACTTAGTAATAGAGGAAGATATTATTTTTAGTGCAGAGTCTACGGTGCTTAGAAGACTATTATGGGTGGTTTTTTACTTGATTTATCAATTAGACAATCCTAGTTCATTAAAAACCAGTGTTTATAAAAAAAATATGGATGTTGTCATTGTGGTTTCTTATGCAATGAGTACCATTCAAAATAAAACTGACCATAGTAGCCCATATACAAAGTTAGCCTTTGAACTGTATGTAATAGAACTGTTTGTACAACAAGAAATGAAAGGTAGCTTTTCATATGAGGTAAATGATGATGCTGGAATATCATGGATTATATCATTTCCTCTGCTAGTTTAACGCAAGGTGAATGTTTACAAATGCTGTATGAACCACTAGAGAAATGCTTTCCCATCGCAATTTTATTCTATAACATAAGGCCGTTATTAGAGATGCCCTAGAGATTTGATAGGCTGATCAGGAGGTTCAATGAATCGGTGTGACTGGGTTAAATCAACACCTTTGGAAACAGATTACCATGATAAGGAATGGGGGGTGCCTGTACATGATGATCGATTACTATTTGAGTTTTTAATTTTAGAAGGCGCCCAGGCTGGTTTGAGCTGGTCTACCATTTTGGCTAAGCGAGAGGGTTACCGAAAAGCATTTGATGACTTCAATGCTAAAAAAATAGCCAACTACTCAGATAAAAAAATTGCCAAGCTATTGGAAAACCCTGGTATCGTCAGAAACAAACTCAAAGTAAATGCTGCAGTAGTAAATGCGAAAATATTTCTACAGACACAAGCTGAATTTGGCAGTTTTGATACGTATATCTGGTCTTTTGTGAATGGTAAGTCCATTCAAAATAAATGGACTTCAATCCAAGATGTACCAGCCAGTACCAAGGAGTCAGACTTGATGAGTAAAGACTTGAAAAAAAGAGGCTTTAAGTTTGTAGGGTCAACGATTTGTTATGCCTTTATGCAGGCAGTAGGTATGGTTAACGACCATACCACTGATTGTTTTCGTTATAAAGCATTAACCAAAGGCAAGCCATAACCCAACAGCTAGCATCAACGAGCCAGAGACTCGATTCAGCAGTCGTACTTTACCACTTTGTTGTAATAGCTTGCTTAATGTACTGCCACCAGTAGCATAAAGTACAAGACATAATAGCTCAATTGACAAAACCATTGCGAGCAATATGACTAGTTGAGGGGTTAAAGGTAAGGCCTGATTAATAAAAGGTGGCAGCAATGAGATAAAAAATGCCCAGCCTTTAGGGTTGGCAATAGCAGTGACAAAACCTTGGCTGGCCAAACTCATAGCACTGGCATTTTGCTGATGGGGCTGGTCAAGGTTAACAGCCATCTTGCCCTTAGATAACCACATTTGTAGGCCTAAATAGCTGAGGTAAGCGCCACCTACATACTTAAATACTTCAAAAATACTGGGGTACTGCAGCATCAGGGTGGCAACACCAATAACTGACGCTGTAGCTACAATGCCAACACCCAACAGCTCCCCCCACATCATCCAAAACGTGCGCTTTACGCCAATAGTCATGCCCATGGTCATAGCAAGCATCATACACATGCCTGGTGTTATGGAAATAAAGAAGAAAGTGGGTATAAAAACAGCAATTAGAGATAGGCTTAATATTTCCGCCACAAAGTCCCCCTTAGACAACTATCCTGCCAGTCTCCTAGTTGTGTTAACAACAGGCTCTAGCCAGTTAAAAGCAAAGATACTCTTTTAGCAAGTAAATTATGCTATGTAGCGTATATGCCTCAGCAATGAATAAGGTTCATAATGAAGATGTATCTGGTTATACTTAGGCAATTGGTTAAGTGGTGTAGACCAAGCGGCAGATGGCTTTAAACAAGGTGAGATAAGCCTGGTGGAAAGCAATCAGTGTAGTTAATATGAAAGCCGCAAGTAGAGCAAGATAGGCAAGCATATGAGTGATGAGAAAGTAATCGATTTTGTGTCTGCAAGGGAGCCCCATGTCCATGCACGTAAAGAACAAAAAGTCAAAGACTTGCAACAGCGGTTTGAAGCCTGTTTGCCTATGAAGAAAAAAACAGTAGCAAAAAAGAAAGTAAAAAAACGCAAAAAAAATAAAAAATAAGATAGTTTAAAAAATAAATATGACCTTTATATCTTAAGGTCCTTCACTGTGTTTATTTTAACTGCAACTGCTTTGCTAGCACTTAAATGAATTGTGGCTGGTATACCTGTCATGAACTAATTCCTCATAGTAAGTTTGTTCCTCTCTTTCTCTGTAAGCAACACTTTGTGGCAGTAAAGGCTATTTTTTTAAGTAATCATTTTTAAAAGAGACATTTCGAGTATAAAGTAAATAAGAAGGGAAATAGTATTTACAGTGGTTAATATGACAAATCAGTGTCAGGGTGATGCAAATAAAATGATAGGGATATTAAAAAAACTAGGGAATACTGTTATTTGTCTTGTTTTTACGCTTACCATTGAAGTGCAAGCGGAGCCTTCAATCCAGAAGCGATCTGAGATAGAGGGCGATATACGGGTATTATTAGTAGCACAAAATGAAGCCCAACTTTCAAGTCAAATGAATGGTCGTATTACTCAGTTTAATGTTGATGAGGGCGATTTATTTAAGAAAGGGGAGATCTTGCTAGCATTTGACTGTAAAGAGCAGCAAGCGAATTTGCAAATGAGTGAGGCGGAACTAACAATTGCTAAGAAAACTTATCAGGCACAGTTAAAATTGTCTAAAATGTCAGCAGCCAGTGAACTGGATGTCGCGATAGCGGCTGCAGAAGTGGAAAAAGCAAAAGCAACCAATGACTTGAATCAAGTGGTTGTTCAGCGGTGTGTGGTTGAGGCACCATACGATGGTTGGGTTGTAAAAAGGCTAGCAAATCCCTATGAAAATGTGGCATTTGGAGCGCCATTATTAACAATTATCGACAACAGTCCCCTACAGTTAGATTTATTTGTGCCTTCTCACTGGTTAAGCTGGTTGAATGTTGGCCATGGCTTTTCGTTGAAGATTGATGAGACGGGTAAGCATTATAGCGCACTGGTCCAAACGATTGGTGCTAAAGTAGATTCAGCCAGTCAAACAGTCGCTGTCAAAGCATCACTGACGGGTAAGCAAAAAGAACTATTAGCCGGCATGAGTGGTACAGCTAATTTTTAAATAAGAAAGGAATCTGTAATGGAAGAAGCTCTGGTTCATGATGCAGCAGAGCAAAATCTTGATCCTCGGTTAAAAAGTTTAGCGGGATTATTGCAAATGGAGCGGGATATCCGTCAGTTGCATAATCGTGATCAGCTAAAGTTTATGATCTGTAATGAAACCCACCGGCTAGTGCCGTATGATCAAGCTATCTTTGTCGTTTTTCCTGTCTCTGACAGTTCACAGCACGATTTACAGTCTGTGAAGGTTGAAGCTATTTCTTCGATATCTCAGGTGGATAGTGATGCGCCTCTAGTCGCTTGGCTAAAATCAGTGGTTAAACACCTAGTCAAAACAGAAGATGCTAGAAATATCAGTGAAATAAAGCCAGATAGTATACCGTTAGTTTTGCGTAAGGAATGGTTCAGCTGGTGTCCTGGTCAAGTCTTGTGGTGTCCATTGATTTCAGCAAGTGGGGTGATACAGGGTGGTTTGTGGTTGTTAAGAAAAAAGCCTTGGTTAAAAAGTGACATCACGATTTTAGATTATTTGTTAGACGCTTATACCTACAGCTGGGAAGCGCTGGCTCCTCAAAAAAACTGGCGACAAGTGCTTTATGCCCATGTAAGCGGGCGTATCAAGTGGTTCCTGTTATTGTTCATTTTATTGGGCTTTATTCCGGTACGAATGAGTGTATTGGCGAATGCTCAGGTGGTGGCGAGAAATCCTATTGTAATCAGTGCCCCAATGGATGGTGTAATTCATGGGATCAATATTACGCCTAATCAAGAGGTCAAAAAGGGAGATGTATTATTTACCTTGGATGATACTAATATTCGTAATAAACATGCGGTAGCTAACAAAGCACTGGAAGTGGCTGATGCAAACTATTTAAGGGCCACACAGCAGGCATTTGCTGACGCACGTAGTAAAAGTGAGCTAGCCATTTTAAAAGCGGTATTGGCCGAGAAGCAGGCTGAAGTTGACTATTATGCTGAGTTGTTAAATCGCACTCAGGTAGTTGCTGAGCGAGCAGGGGTAGTGATTTTTGATGACATTAATGACTGGTTGGGAAAACCTGTCGTTGTTGGTGAAAAAGTCATGACATTGGCGGATATTCACGACACTTGGTTGGAAATATGGCTGCCAGTGGATGATGCTATCGCTTTGGATCAAGGCGCAGAGTTACGACTATTTTTAAATATTGATCCAGTTCGATCAATAAAAGGAATTATCCAACAAACCAGTTATGAGGCCACTTTATCACCACAGGATATTTTAGCCTATCGATTAAAAGCAACGTTTGTTGCTGATCAGCAGTCACCACGACTGGGTTTAAAAGGTGTTGCAAAAGTTTACTCAGAAAGTGTTTCATTGTTTTATTATATTTTCCGCCGCCCACTAGCTGAGGCTCGGCGATGGCTAGGCTTATAATGGATTAATAGGCCGACAGTTGTAAAGGATAAGGAATGGAACCCAGCGTAAGCTTACAATTGAACTCCATACTGCCGCCATTAAGACAGGAAATTCAACTCGTTCAAGGCCCTCGTGATCAACAGGGGGCGCCAACCTGGACATTACACGACCCTGCCAGTAACCGCTTTTTCCGGTTAGGTTGGCGTGAATTTCAGCTGTTAGCCAATTGGTATAAAAGTGTTGTAGTCGATATTATTGCTAGCACTAATCAAATTCTGCCAGGCAAAGTGTGCATTGCGGATGTAGAAAAACTGTTTACTTTTTTACAACAAAATGAGTTATTGAAAATAACCCATCAAGGGGCTTTCCAGCTATTCGATGAGCGTTATCAACGTATTAAAAAATCCTGGCATAGTTGGTTAGCCCAACATTATTTGTTTTTACGTATCCCGCTTTTACGCCCGGATCGGTTTTTAACTAAAACTTACCCTTATCTTCGGTTTCTATTCAGTAAAGTGTGGCTTTGGTGTTTGTTGCTTGTCAGTGGTTGTGGTTTATTTTTAATTACACGACAGCTAGATACCTTTTTACATACCTTTAGTTATTTATTTACTTTCCAAGGTGCAGTTATATTTATTGTCAGCTTATGTATAGTGAAAATTGCCCATGAATTTGGTCATGCTTTTGCCTGTAAACATTATGGTGTCAGGGTACCAACGATGGGGGTGGCTTTTATGGTATTTTGGCCGGTGCTCTATACGGATGCGACTGAAGCATGGAAACTGATTAACAAACAGTCTCGGGCTACCATCGCAATTGCAGGAGTGATGACGGAGCTGGCCATTGCGGGGATTGCAGCCTTTTGCTGGAGCTTTTTACCCCCTGGGATTTTTAAGACAGTTACCTTTATTATTGCTACTACTTCGTGGGTGTTTAGCTTGGTGGTTAACCTCAATCCTTTTATGCGGTTTGATGGTTATTATTTAGTGGCAGATTATTTTGATGTTCCCAATCTCCAACCTCGTGCTTTTGCTTTAGCGCGTTGGTGGCTACGGGAAAAATTATTAGGCATTGGTTTTGAGCCACCAGAATTGTTTTCATCAAGAAAACAGTTCTGGTTGATATTATATGCTTTTGGTACTTGGCTTTATCGGTTAGTCTTATTTCTAGGAATTGCAGTGTTGGTTTATAACCTGGCATTTAAAGCGTTGGGTATCATCTTATTTATCATTGAAATTTATTATCTGATTCTTATCCCTATTTTTCGGGAGGTAGCTGTGTGGTGGAAATATAAAGCTGACATCTCAATTGGACGAAAATGCTTTTGGCTGCTGTTTTTTACGACTATTGTGGTTTTGTTAACTATGCCCTGGCAGGCTCATATTGATGTACCAGCAGTTGTTCGGGCTAAACAATATCAATATTTATACCCCTCTTCGGCTGCTCAAATAGCAAAGGTGAATGTTCAGGTAGGTGATCGGGTTGAATCAGGTGATACACTGTTTGAGTTTCGTTCACCGTCACTAAGCTATCAATTAGCATTAGCAGAAGCACGCTATCAAGCGTTTCAACTGGCACTGGATCGACGCGCAACCACGGTGGAAATGATTGATACCGTGCCCATCATTGCAAAACAACTAGCTGAAATAAAAAATAAAATCACCGGTTTAGAGGCAGAGTTGGCTAATTTAATGATTAAAAGCACATTTGCTGGAGAAATTATGTTGGTCTCTACAGGATTAACACAAAATCGCTGGGTTAATCCAAAGCAACAACTTGCCTTACTCGTTAACAACAGTAGTCGACTTGTTGAAGCTTATGTGAAGGAAGAAGATTTACCTCTGGTTAAAGTGGGTAGCATGGGATATTTTTATCCCGAAGACCCTGATTGGCCAAGTTTTAAATGTCAAGTCACTGAAGTTGAGTTAATCCATAGCGCGCAGTTACAGCAACCTTATTTGGCTTCTATTTATGGTGGTGATATTGCGGTACGTAAGGGAAATGATGGCAAGCTAAATAGCGAACAGGCATTGTTTAAGGTTCGTTTACAGATCAGTGAAAGTATTCCCGTATTTCGTCAAGTTGTCCGTGGCACTGTAGTAGTAGAAACGCAATCTTATAGTATTATTTACTCTTTATTTAGCACAATATTGCAAGTGTTAATTCGAGAGTCTCAGTTTTAAATAAGGAGCCCTTGAAACGGTTGTCTATCGTTTTTTATTCTAGGGGAAATAATCTTGCTGGCGTATATAATTAAAGGAGGGAAGAAGTAGCCACTTTTTACTTTTAACATGTCATGGAATTGAAATGAACAGTTCAACGGATAATTTGAAACTACCTCAAGGATTTGCTATTCGGCCCGCCACTGAGACAGATAAACCTTTTCTCCAATCACTCTATCATTCCACTAGAAACGACCTGCAATATATTAATGCTGACGAGGAGTTTATCAACGAACTTATTGAACAGCAGTATCAGGCACAAAATGTTGGCTACGGTAAGATGTTTCCCAATGCTTGCTATTTTATTATTGAAAAACAACAGCAATCTATTGGCAGAATTACCCTGGACTTTTCCAATGAGATTATTCACATCATAGATATTGCATTTGTGCCTAAGGCTCAGGGGAAAGGCTATGGGAAAGATGCTATTCAAGCACTGCAAATTGCAGCAGGAAAAACCTGTGCACCCTTATTACTGAGTGTTTATGCTAATAATTGGGTTGCTAAAAATCTTTATGTAAAGTTGGGCTTTCAGCTTGAGCAGTCTGCTCCTCCTTATGAGCGAATGATTTGGTATCCCACGATCAAGGAAATGAGTGCATGATCATGTAAGCAAAAAACTGCCTGTGATTATTTCATGAAATAAACAAAAAAAGGAAGGGTCGAATATGTCTGAACCGTTTATTAGCCAAATTAATATGTTTGGGTTTGATTTTGCCCCTAGAACCTGGGCTAAATGTGATGGACAAAATTTACCGATTGCGAATAACCCCAGTTTATTTTCATTATTAGGGGTAGCATTTGGTGGTGATGGTCGTACTACATTTGGTTTACCAAATTTACAAGGACGGGTACCTCTGCATATGGGTAATGGTTATCGAATTGGTAATCAAGGTGGTAGTGAAACAGTTCGGTTAACCGTTGAAAACTTACCTAAGCACACGCACCAAATGCAGGCCAATAGTCAGCCAGCAGCAACCAATGAGCCAAGTAACCAAGTGTTAGCCATGGAGCCCAGTGGAAAAAATATCTATGGTCCAGCCACTAATTTAGTGGAGATGGGAAATGCCTTAATGGCTACTGGAGGTGGTGAGGCCCATTTTAATATACAGCCATCCCAGGTAATAAACTTTTGCATTGCCTTGACAGGTTTATTTCCACCAAGAAACTAATGGAAACGTCTAAGAATTACTTTTTTAGAGGCTCCCATAATTAATGGAAAAACACTAATTTAAGAAAGGAATGGAATAATGGCTGAACCCTATATTGGTGAAATCAGAATCTTTGCTGGTAATTTTGCGCCGGTGCACTGGGCATTTTGTGATAATAACTTGATTCCCGTAACTGAAAATGGCGCGTTATTTTCGTTGTTGGGAAACCGTTATGGTGGAGATGGTAGAAGTACTTTTGCGTTACCGGATATGCGAGGTCGGTTACCAGTCAATCAAGGTACGGGACCTGGCTTAACCCCTCGTAGTATGGGGGAGCGGATGGGGGTAGAGGAAGTGACGTTGACGATTCCACAAATGCCCTCTCATACTCACCAATTGCAAGCCAGTAATAATCCGGCAGATAGTATAGAACCCCAGAGTCGAGTATTAGCAAATGGACAACCTATTTACTCATCTTCAAATGCTAATTTAGTCGCTATGTCACCAAGCCAGGTGGGTAAGACTGGAGGAGATCAACCCCATAATAATGTCATGCCATTTTTATGTGTCAATTTTATTATTGCCCTTCAAGGTATTTACCCCCAACGAAATTAAAGGCAACTCTAAAAATGCAATTTTGTAGAGTCACCTTAACTTTAATAGGTAGGAGTTTTTAATTATGTCAGAACCCTTTATTGCACAAATTCAAATGTGGGGTTGTAATTATGCACCTCGTGGCTGGGCATATTGTGATGGTGGATTGCTATCGATAGGTGAAAATACGGCACTCTTTTCCTTGATCGGTACTACTTATGGTGGCGATGGTCGTACCACGATGGGAATTCCGAATCTCCAAGGGCGAGTTCCCATGCATCCTGGTAATGGCCCTGGACTGACACCTCGGTTATTAGCTGAAAGAGGAGGTAGTGAGTTTGTGACATTAACTCAAGCAACGATGCCTAACCATACTCACCAGCTATATGCTGAAGATGCTAATGCAGAAGAAACGGAAACAACCGCTGATTATTTAGCAAAAGGAGGAACACCTGGTCGAGGCGGGCGTTTTTTCCCCATTGATACATACAATAATCCAGAAAATTTAATGCCATTGTCATCATCCTCTTTAACGGAGACGGGGCTGGGGCAAGGGCATGAAAACAGGCAGCCGTTTTTGACTGTTAATTTTTGTATGGCATTAATGGGTATTTATCCTAGTCGAAGTTAAGCGTATAAATAGGTTAGAAAAGTGGGTGCATGGAGTGCTTGTGCCTGCTTTTAAAATAAGAAATGGAATGTTAATTAATTGGAAACAAAGGGAATGTTAGCAACGTTAACCCATGATGATTTTAATAAACAAGTAAATACCCCTTTTATTATTAAAACTAATACAAGTGATTTGGTTCTTGAATTAACTGAAGTTAAAGTGCTCAGGAAGGCTCAGGAAGAGAGCCAGCGAGACCAGTTTTCTTTATTATTTAAAGGAAACGCCCAGATGTTTTTATCTCAACAAATTTATCAATTAAACCATGAGACAATGGGTGAACTATCGCTTTTTTTAGTACCGATTGGTAGGGAACATCAATCGAGTCATCTTCAGGAGGGAGCCTATTTATATGAAGCTGTATTTACATAATTAATTTTTAGAAGTTAGGTTAAGGAACGTGCACGTTCCTCAGGTCACTTTATAGCCGTTGCAAACAAGCGATGTGCTGGAGGCAAGATTATGCGTCATTATGTTAAAAGCCTGTTAAGCTCCACCCCATTTAAAATCTTTAATGGACGTTTAAACATTTTAAGTCAACAGGCAAATAAAGCTACTTCATTAAAACGTAATGATGTAGCGTCTTTGCCAACAGCGTGTGCTTCTTTATTGTTGCCCTTAGAAAAACGTTATTTATTTGATGGGGCGGCAGTAGCTACTGCGGTTGATGCCACTCAACCACCTGTTGAACCACAACCAGCAAATGATGACGCGGCTGCTCAAGATTTGTTACAGGCACTTAATACGGCAAATGAAGCAGAAAATACCAATGACACTCGTAAAGAAGTGGTTTTTATTGATAGTCGAGTTATTGACTATGAGTCACTGGTAGAGGGTTTAGGCGATAACCTGGAAGTGGTGGTATTAAATACTGATCAAAATGGTGTAGCGCAAATCGCTAACAGTTTGAGTGGTCGGCAGGTCGATGCTATTCACATAGTCTCTCATGGTGATGATGGTAAATTATTTTTAGGTAATACCGTTCTTGACATCAATACCCTGAATAATCATGCCAGTTATTTAACTGCGATCGGTCAATCACTTAACAGTGTCGGGAATGACCGAGGGGATATTCTTTTATATGGTTGTGATGTTGGTCGTGGTGCTGCCGGTGAAGCGTTTGTTCAAGCATTGGCTGGTTTAACTGATGCCGATATTGCCGCTTCAACGGATGATACAGGTAATAGTGAGTTAAGTGGCGACTGGGAATTGGAATACAACACTGGCAATATCACCACGGATACGCCATTTTCAGAGACGGCACTTGCCGCCTATGACTATTTATTTGCGTTACCTATTTCCAGTGACCAGACCACTAATTATGACGGGCTTGGGCTCTCTGATACAGCAGTGATCGCCAATGGGACTGCAATAGATGACATTTCTTATGATGGTTGGCGGTTTAATGGATTTGGGGGAGAAACAGGGATTTATGCCCATGAAGGTAGCTTAACCAATGATGTAAACACGACGGGCACCCGCTTTTATACCAGCGATAGCTCCAATTTTAAATTCACCAGTATTGATTACAATATCGATACTCAAGGTAATCCTGCTAATGCCACTATTACTTTTTATGGTTTTCGTAATGGAGTACAAGTAGAGTCTCAAGGCTTTAATGCGGCAGATACCAGCACTGGTACTTGGACATTAAATTGGGGGTCGGTTGATGAAGTGAAAATCGTGGCCAACACCCACTGGATCTTCATGGATAATTTAAAGGTAGGGGCAGAAATTCCTGCCAATGCCACACCCTCTATTTCAATTAATAATACCAACTTAGCTTATACCGAAGGCAATGCTGCAACCCAGATCGACAGCGCAGGCACTGTCAGTGACTCCGATGGCGATGCTGAGTGGAATGGTGGCTCACTATCGGTGCAAATTACTGGCAACGCTGAAGCAGGTGATCGAATCAGTATTGTCGATAGTGATGGCGATGGTACCGCCATTACTATTAGTGGCACCAATATTTTTGCCAATGGTGTCGATATTGGCGACTTGAGTGCGAGTGGAGGGATTGTCACTGGTGGCACCAAGCTAACGATTACCTTTGATAGTGATGCAACTAATGCCAATGTCCAAGAAGTGTTGCAGTCCATTCGTTATGACTCCACAACGCAAGACCCAGGTACGTCTAATCGCACCATTACTTTTACTGCCACGGATAAAAATGCAGCCAGTGGTTCTGATACCCGCACTATTGCGATGACAGCGGTCAACGATGAACCCACCTTAACCGCCAATGCCAGCAATCCAACTTATACAGAAGGCGGGAGTGCGGCTAGCTTGTTTAGCGGAACGAGTGTTAGCACTGTGGAGTCAGGACAAACAGTGAGTGGCTTAACCTTTACTGTTACCAATGTCACTAACGGCAGTAATGAACGAGTCAATGTGGATGGCACTACTATTGTGCTCACCCATGGCACCAATGGTACAACAGCAAGTAACAGCTTGAATTACAGCGTCAGTGTCATTGGTACCACGGCGACCATATCACTGACTGGTGGCACCTTGTCGGCGGCAGCGACTCAGACTCTGGTGGATAACATGAGCTACCAAAATAACAGTAACTCGCCTAACACCAGCAATCGGGTAGTGACCTTGACCAGTATTCAAGACAGTGGCGGTACCGCTAATGGTGGGGATAACACCGGCTCATTAGCGATTGCTTCAACCGTCACGGTGGTGCAAAACAATGATGAGCCCACGTTAACGTCCAATGGCAGTAACCCAACGTTTACGGAAGGCGGCGCTGCAGCCAGTTTATATAGTGGTACCAGCATCAGTACTGTTGAAGCAGGACAAACCATTGCTGGGCTGACATTTACAGTCACTAACGTTACCAACGGCAGCAGTGAGATTATCAATATTGATGGGACGGCCATTGTGTTGACCCATGGTACCAGTGGTAATACTGCAACCAACAGCTTGAACTACAGTGTCAGTGTGGTGGGTACGACCGCAACGGTTTCTTTGACTGGCGGTACACTGTCTACTGCAGCGACGCAAACCATGATAGACAATATGAGCTATCAGAATAACAGTAATACGCCGAACACCAGTAACCGGGTAGTGACCTTAACCAGTATTCAAGACAGTGGTGGCACGGCCAATGGTGGGGATGATACGGCTTCTGTGGCTATTGCTTCGACAGTAACAGTGGTGGGGGTTAATGATGAACCGACCTTAACTGCCAATGCCAGTAATCCCACCTTTACCGAAGGGGGGGCTGCCGCCAGCCTATTTAGCGGTACTAGCATTAGTACGGTGGAATCGGGGCAAAATATCACTGGGCTGAGTTTTACCATCACCAACGTCACCAATGGCAGTAATGAACGGATCAATATCGATGGCACCACCATTGTGCTGACCCATGGTACTAATGGCAGTACCGCAGGCAATAGTCTGAATTACAGTGTGATGGTGATCGGTACCACCGCCACAGTCACCATGACCGGTGGCAATATGTCGACTGCAGCAGCTCAAACCATGATCGACAACATGAGTTACCAGAACAACAGTAACTCGCCTAGTACCAGCAATCGGGTGGTGACCTTAACCAGTATTCAGGACAGTGGGGGTACCGCCAATGGTGGGGATAATACGGGCTCTTTGGCAGTGGCTTCTACCGTGACCGTGGTACAAAATAATGATGAGCCCACGTTAACCAGCAATGGCAGTAACCCCACCTTTACCGAAGGGGGGGCTGCCGCCAGCTTGTTCAGTGGCACTAATATCAGTACCGTGGAAGCGGGGCAAACCATCAAGGGCTTTACCTTTACCATTTCTAATGTAGCTAATGGCATTAATGAAGTGATCAATATTGATGGGACCGCCATCGTGCTGACCCATGGCACCAGCGGCAGCACGGCAGGCAATAGCTTGAGCTATAGCGTGTCGGTGGTAGGGACGACTGCCACTGTGTCCTTGACCGGGGGTACTCTATCTACCGCCACGGCACAAACGCTGATTGATAACATGAGTTATCAGAATAACAGCAATACTCCCAGCACCAGTAACCGGGTGGTGACCTTAACCAGCATTCAAGACAGTGGCGGCACGGCCAATGGTGGAGACGATACCGCATCCATTTCGGTGGCATCGACGGTGACCATGGTGGGGGTTAATGATGAGCCGACCTTAACCGCCAATGCCAGTAACCCCACCTTCACGGAAGGGGGCGCAGCGGCTAGCCTGTTTACCGGTACCGATATCAATACGGTGGAATCGGGGCAGAATATTACTGGGCTGAGCTTTACCATCACCAACGTCACCAATGGCAGTAATGAACGGATCAATATTGATGGCACCACCATTGTGCTGACCCATGGCACCAATGGCAGCACGGCGGGCAATAGTCTGAATTACAGTGTGATGGTGATTGGCACCACCGCCACCGTGACCATGACGGGCGGTAACCTGTCAGTGGCGGCAGCGGAGACCATGATCGATAACATGAGTTACCAGAACAACAGTAACTCGCCCAGTACTAGCAATCGGGTGGTGACCTTAACCAGTATTCAAGACAGTGGCGGCACCGCCAATGGTGGGGATAATACGGGCTCTCTGGCAGTGGCTTCTACCGTGACCGTGGTACAAAATAATGATGAGCCCACCTTAACCTCCAATGGTAGCAACCCCACCTTTACCGAAGGGGGGGCTGCCGCCAGCCTGTTCAGTGGCACCAATATCAGTACCGTGGAAGCAGGGCAAACCATTAAAGGCTTCACCTTCACCTTGTCCAATGTGGCCAATGGCATTAATGAAGTGATCAATATTGATGGGACCGCCATCGTGCTGACCCATGGCACCAGCGGCAGTACGGCAGGCAATAGCTTGAGCTATAGCGTGTCGGTGGTAGGGACGACTGCCACTGTGTCCTTGACCGGAGGCACCCTATCTACTGCCACGGCACAAACGCTGATTGATAACATGAGTTATCAGAATAACAGCAATACCCCCAGCACCAGTAGCCGGGTGGTGACCTTAACCAGCATTCAAGACAGTGGCGGTACGGCCAATAGTGGAGACGATACCGCATCCATTTCGGTGGCATCGACGGTGACCATGGTGGGGGTTAATGATGAGCCGACCTTAACCGCCAATGCCAGTAACCCGACCTTCACGGAAGGGGGGGCAGCCGCCAGTCTGTTTACCGGCACCGATATCAATACCGTCGAGTCGGGGCAGAATATTACCGGGCTGAGCTTTACCATCACCAACGTCACCAATGGCAGTAATGAACGGATCAATATTGATGGCACCACCATTGTCCTCACCCATGGTACCAATGGCAGCACCGCAGGCAATAGCCTGAATTACAGTGTGATGGTGATCGGCACCACCGCCACCGTGACCATGACGGGCGGTAACCTGTCAGTGGCGGCAGCGGAGACCATGATCGACAACATGAGTTACCAGAACAACAGTAACTCGCCGAGCACCAGTAACCGGGTGGTGACCTTAACCAGTATTCAGGACAGTGGGGGTACCGCCAATGGTGGGGATAATACGGGCTCTCTGGCAGTGGCTTCTACCGTGACCGTGGTACAAAATAATGATGAGCCCACGTTAACCAGCAATGGCAGTAACCCCACCTTTACCGAAGGGGGGGCTGCCGCCAGCCTGTTCAGTGGCACCAATATCAGTACCGTGGAAGCGGGGCAAACCATCAAAGGCTTCACCTTCACCGTGTCCAATGTGGCCAATGGCATTAATGAAGTGATCAATATTGATGGCACGGCCATTGTGCTGACCCATGGTACTAGCGGCAGCACGGCAGGCAATAGCTTGAGTTACAGTGTCAGCGTGGTAGGGACGACTGCCACTGTGTCCTTGACCGGGGGCACCCTATCTACCGCCACGGCACAAACGCTGATTGATAACATGAGTTATCAGAATAACAGCAATACCCCCAGCACCAGTAACCGGGTGGTGACCTTAACCAGCATTCAAGACAGTGGCGGTACGGCCAATAGTGGAGACGATACCGCATCCATTTCGGTGGCATCGACGGTGACCATGGTGGGGGTTAATGATGAGCCGACCTTAACCGCCAATGCCAGTAACCCCACGTTCACGGAAGGGGGCGCAGCAGCTAGCCTGTTTACTGGCACCAGTATAAGCACTATAGAAGCTGGGCAAACGATTACTGGGCTGACTTTTACTGTTAGTAACGTGAGTGATGGTAACAGTGAAGTCATTGTTGTGGATGGGGTTTCGGTAGTATTGACCCAGGGGAATAGCGGTACCACGGCGACCAATGGCTTGAGCTATAACGTGACTGTGGTGGGCACAACGGCAACCGTATCACTGACAGGGGGTAACTTATCTGCAGCTGCAGCTCAATCAGTGATCGATAATATGAGTTATCAAAATAACAACCAAATGCCTACCACTGCGAATCGAGTCGTGACCTTAACCAGTATTCAGGACAATGGCGGTACGGCTAATGGTGGCGATAATACTGGGTCATTAACCATTGCTTCCACAGTAACTGTAGTGGCTAACAATGATGCACCTACGTTGAGCAGCACAGCCAGTAATCCTACTTATATTGAAGATGGTGCTGCAGTGAACTTATTTAGTGGTACCACCATTGATACCGTAGAAACAGGTCAAACCCTAACAGGGTTGAGTTTTAAAGTGAGCAACATTAAGGATGGAGTTAACGAAATCATTAATGTTGATGGCACTCGAATCAGGTTAGTGGATGGTCGTAGCGGGATTACTTCAGTTAATAATTTAAGCTATACCGTTAGTGTTGTAGGGTCAACAGCACAGGTTAATTTAACGGGAGGCTCGTTATCTGTGGTAGCCATGCAAGCTTTGGTCAATGGCATGAGCTATCAAAATAATAGTCAATTCCCTGATACCAGTGAACGGGTAGTCACATTAACTAAATTATCCGACAGCGGCGGTATAGCCAATGGTGGTCAGGATGCGAGTGCATTTACTATTCATTCTACGGTGAGTGTGGTACAGGTCAATGATGCGCCTACTGCAATCAGCTTATCAAGTGATGTCATTCGAAAATCCAATACCACGGGTTTAATTGGAACCTTTGCCACAACAGATGTAGATACGGATGATATTCATAGTTACAGTTTAGTAACTGGTGTTGGAAGTCAACATAATGGTTTATTTTCCATTACGGATAATTTGCTAAAACCTAAAGATTTATCGGCGATAGATGGGGGCACTTATAGTATTCGGGTGGCCGTCAATGATGGAAATGGCGGGCGTTTTGAACGCACATTTACGATTACCATTATTGATGATGTAGCCACCAACCTGAATATTTCCCAACTCAGCGGTAACAGTTCAGCTGATACGACACTTACTGTATCTGACCCAGCTCCCCTGGCCAATTTTGTGCTTGAGCCTATAGGTTCGGAAACTATTTTATCTGATACCGTTGAAACTACTTCTCCTACCTTAACTGTGACACCTGTTGTGAGTACGTTAATTCCTACTATTAATACAACAGCTGATGTTATTACCACCAGTACAGGTATCGCAGCGGGCTTACCACAAAGAGCGGTGGTAGGCTTAGGTATTAATCCAGCCTTTGGTTTTTCCTCTGCAAATGGCGTTGGTTTTAGTGCTAGTGGTGATAGCGGTACCACTGTGCTAGTGCCCAGTGGCAGTGATTCAGCTGGAGGAGAGCCAGGTGTTCAAGTGAGCTTTGGCTCTCAGGCATTGCCAACCAATGCACCTTCAGTAACACCATCCCCTGTGACATCACCTACCCCAGGAGCGAACCCGACAACACCGGTTTCTCCCATTGATAATCAACCCGTAGGGAATGATCAAGGAGCAAATAGTGGCGATCAGCCAGGTAATAATAATCAAGCCAGTCCTACTGATGCACCATCATTAGGTAATGGTGGTATAGAGTTAAATAACAATAGCCAGCAGGCCAGTAATGCAGGCGCAAATCCTAATAATGAGCCAGCTAAGCAAGGCGATAACACCGCTGGTGAACCTGCAACAAATGACACAAATAGTCAGCCTAATGAGCAGAATAAACAGAAAAAAACTGAAGCACAGCTACAATTATTGCAAAACGGACTCAACTTTAATGAGCAGTTACAACTGGTGAGTAATCGTTTTGAAATTGAACAGCTGCTGCTATTAGAAGCTCTGGAAGATATGCTGGAGGAGCCTGATGTTGTTAACGGGTAGTAATAGGTAGATAGCCTGGAAACCTTGGCTATAATATACCCTACATAAGCAGCATAATAATAAAGAAGGATTTCCTATGATAAAGGCCCAAGGACGGGTAGGGTATATCAAGATTTCTATAGGGGTTTTGGCGCTATGTGCGACTGGTTGTGTCGTCACGCCAAAACCAATTGATAAAGAAGCGATTAATAAACGGGTCACTTCTGATCTTGAACAAATGTTTAAAGATCAGGAGCCTGTTAGGGGCGAAATCTCACTTTATGAGGCGATGGCTCGTGCTTTAAAATACAACTTAGCCCATCGCTTAAAAATGCTCGATCAAGTGGTTAAAAACCGCGAACTGGATGTTTCTCGCTATGATTTGTTGCCACAATTAGCGGCGTCTGCCGGTTATAAACACCGGGACAATGTAAATGCTTCCAGCAGCTTTTCTGTTTCTCGCGATACAGAGTCTCTCGAAACGTCGACTTCCCAAGACCAAGAACTATGGAACGCTCAGGCCCGTGTTGTTTGGAATGTTTTGGATTTTGGGGTGAGTTACTTACGCCAGAAACAACAGGCAAATAAAGTGCTGATTGCAGAAGAGCAGCGTCGAAAAGTGGTGCAAAATATTGTGCAAGAAGTACGACAGGCATATTGGCGAGTGGTAGCTGCAGAACAGGTTGAAATGAAACTTAAACGGGTCATGCGTGAAATTGAGTATGCATTAAATACTGCCAAAAGAATGCAGCATGGCGCGCTACAAAAACCATTGCTGACCTTAAAATATCGCCGTGATTTGTTGAAAACGCTGCGTAATTTAATGAAAAAAAAGGAACAGCTTTCCTTGGCTAAAGCAGATTTAGCGCGGCTAATGAATGTTCCGCTGGGTAGCCGCTATCAGGTTGCTCAGCCCCCCTTAGCAACTAATACCGCTGTTGCGTTTAGTGCTCATCAATTGCAAAAACTACAGCTGGCAGCATTAAGCTATCGACCAGAATTAATGGAAATGGACTATAAATCACGCATAGTCAGAAAAGAAGGTAAGATAGCGAAATTGGATTTATTACCTGGTTTATCATTTAACCTGGGTGCTTATTATGACGATAACAGCTTTTTGCTTAACCAAAGTTGGGCTGAAGCGGGTATCCAAGTGTCGTATGATTTGATGAAACTGGCCCGTATTCCTGATATTAATTTACTCCATGAAACGCGAGAAAAGTTAGTCAATATGCAACGTCAGGCATTAACTTCGGCGGTTTTATCTCAGGTGGAATTGTCATTACGGAGCTATCTCGCGGCTAAACAAGATTTGGAGTACTCTATTTGGGCGACAGACATTGAAAAACAACGTTATCAGCAATACCAGGCAGCAAGTAGCAGTGGGGTTGGTGAGCGGTTAGAGCTAATCCAGTCACAAGGGGATTTATTACTGGCGACACTTGATCAGTATTATCAATATGCAGAGGTACAAAGCGAGTATGGCATGGTGCTTAATTCGCTGGGAATTGATCCATTACCCAAAATGATGGTTAGTCATGACCTAACGACAATTTCCAAGACATTACAGCACTACTTTGAAAAAGACTTGCGTCAGCATGTAGGCCAAATAATTAATAGTGGACCGGCTTTGGCGAGTAACACTGTTGAGTCGCCAGGTGAGAAGACAGTACCAGACTAATTTTATATTTTCGCATAAATTTTTATTAATTTTTTTGCAAAGGAACTAAAGGTCACTGTTTTGGTTCCTTCTTGTCATTTGTTTGTCATATAAATCCTTACAATTAACAGCAATTCAGGTGACAGAGAAATCGAGAGTTGCTGTGCAGAATGTAACCGCACAATTAACGCAATGGCTTATTTCAGCTGGTTTTGCAGAAGCAGCGGATAGCAATGATCAAGGGATTTATTGTTTTAATTATGATCAACGCTGGTTGCTGAATATTGAGTCTGTGACTACGATTGAACAACTCTATTTTTATGCTGTATTAACCCGTTTGACAGACGTTGGTAGACAACAACTGGCCGAGTTTTTGTTAAAACAAAATTTATTAGACTTGGCTACAGAAGGGTATAGCTTTGCCCTGGATGACGATGATCATGTCATTCTTTGGCATCGGGTTACTGCAAAAGAAATAACCAATGCGATGGTTTTTCAAGATAGCTTGTTTCATTTTGTAGATATAGCTGATCGGTGGTGGCATCAGTTGCAGGCTTATTCTGATATGTCTCCAGCGCAAACGGCACGGTCTGCTCAAAGCGCAGAGCCTTTAGCGATTAAAGTGTAATGGGGTAGTAAGGTGATGTTGCTTAACCAGTTAACAAACGTATCACGACAGGTGGCGAGTAGTTTTTCTCAGCAGCCAGCCACCCTCGCCAAACTGGGCTTATTAGTGGCAATGCCTGGGCTGGCTAAATCTCGGTTGGGCAAACAGGCCATCCCACTCCCTACAACAACGGTTAACCAAACCGTTCATGCTAGCAAAATAACCCCAATTAATGTCAAAACAGGGCAACTGCTAACACAAGAAAAACCTGGGCCTGAATCAGCTAATGAAACATTGGTTTCTCAGCAACTGGGTCAATGGTCGCCGAGTAAATTGTTAGCCAGTGCAGTTAGTTGTTTTGAGCAATTAGCAGCAAGTGAGAAGCAATCATTAACAGTTAATGCGATTACAGACGTTACTGAGCAACTGAAGGAGATTATCAGTCAGTGGCAAAACCGTCGCCCGGATTATGTGATAAGAGACCTGGTCGATCAAATTATAATACAGGCTGAGCATGGTTTATCTGTATTAGCCAATCAAGATCAGACCGCTGATCAGCTAGCCGACGAGGTGGCTCGGTTGAATGATGTAAAGCAGGAGTGGCGTCAAGTGCGTTATAGTCAACCACAAGCAAATCAGGAATTGCTTGATTGGGTTAGTATGACTGCTAACATGGTGTCAAAAAAAGCACGCCATGCGCTAGCGCCATTGACAGGGAAGTATGACAAAGCAGCAGCCATATCACTGCCTGTTATTCAACAAACCACGCTAGGCACATTAATTCAACTCAAAAATCAATTAGCGCAGTTGTTAACAGTTGGGGTAGAAGGTTTTCAAAAGCAGTATGGCAGTCACCGTATCGCTTTAATGCAAAAACAGCTGGCTGAGTTTGCCATTCCTTTTACTATTGATGATGCGACAACCTTTAATGGACGGGTTGATGATCACCCTGCATTATCTGAAATCAAATTGTTGTTGACCTTGCATCAAGAGAGTTTAAGTCTATCTCCAGCAAAGCGTGGCACAGCTAAAGGATTAATTAACAATGCTACTCAAGCGGGGGAGCGCTTTAAGGCGCATATTCAGGAAAAACAACAATCGCGTATTGGTCAATTATTTCGGCCGGTAAAATTTCGCCATAAAATTCTGCGAAATAATCTGGCTCAGGAGTTGCGACAGGCTAAGCCGAACGTCAAAAAGGCTGATTTACTCAAAGAAAAAGCCAAGCTAGGGGGGGGCTTACAGCGGGCCCATAATACTAGCACTCAGCTTGATCAAATGGCTACCGCAGGAGAAGCAAGTCAGTTGCCGTTAGTTGCAAGTTTGGCACCTAATGCTCTTGGATTAACAGAGGCTGTGGCTGGGGTGACAAGCTCGGTGATAAAAACTCAAGAGGTGTTAAGTAAGGTAAGGCAGTTGCAGTCTAATCAACAAGTGCAATTAGCGGCAAAAGATAAAATAGCGCAATTCTTACAGCAACCTGTAGGCAGACAACAAAACGCTTTTCCACAGTTGGTCGCTGGACTACTCGATCTAAATAAGGGCAAGCTGGGAAAAACTGGGTTTTATGGTTTAGTCGTTGATAGCAGTGATGCCTTGTTTGGTGCATTACGTTATTTAACCAATACAGCAGTAAATGGCACGCGTATTGTGGATACAACGGTTTCTTCTGCAACGGGGGCAAGCATTACAGCCTCAGCAACCTCGGCATTGGCTAGTGCATCAGTTGCATCATCCAGTGTGGCACTAGGGCTATCTACAGCAAAAGCAGTGAAAGCTGGTATTAATCTACATCAACAGCAGGGGAAAGCTCGCCAAGTAGATGATGCATTAGCCAAATCACAAGTATTACAAGCCAGCAAATCAGATAGATCATTCCAGAGAGAAGCTGTTGATGACTTTGCCTATGGTATGGCAAAGCAGCGAAAGGTGTTGCCTAAAGCAATCGACTTGGCTAAAGAAACGGTTTCGGCAACGGCTTATGCTACATCCACTGGTGTTGGAGTGGCTGCGTTGGCGACAGCAGGTACAGTGGGGGTTGGGGTCGCTTCTGCAACGGTAGCTGGGGCAACAGCAGCTGCAGTGGCTGCGACTACTGCATTAGGGGCTGTGGCGTATCACCAAGGCAGGCAGTGGGTAAAGCAACGTAATATTGGCAGCTTGGCGGAGGCATTGGTCAATATTGTTTCTGATAAAACCCAACTGAGAGTGAATCAGTTATTAAACAAGCGCACAGCACAAGGGGCTGAGAAGCTTACTAAAGAGCTGCAAGTTGAGTTGACCCACGCATTGATAAAACGGCTTCCTCACCTGGCTGCTGAGCAATTATTGTTTCAATTAAAACAGGAGCTGGCTCATTGTGTTAAAAGTGCTGCCACTACAGCAACAGTCACCCTGCTAACTCAATATGCAGAGGCAACAAAAGCTGGTGAGCCTCTCACCAAGCCGCAGTTAAAGCAACTTAAACAACAGTTAAAGGCGATTGACGAACAACAACTAGCGCTGCTGGAACGCTCACCTGCTGCCATGTTTCTGCAAGGGATTGGGATGGAGCCAACGGTTATTTTAGGTATTGCCAATGCCTATGATAATGAGCAGCAAGATGAATTAAGTAGACAGTTAATCATGAAATATGCGGGGTTAGCAGATATAAAGGGCGACACCTTAGCGACGGATATTAGGAATCTGCCGATTCATTGATAACATCATATAGAGTAATGGGGTACTTTGAATACCCCGTTACTCTATATCAGACACTTGATTTATTTTCCTTATCGCGATTCCCTCATTAATAAGAAAATAACTCAATAGGCACTAACCCACGACAGTGAGTTAATAGTCGGCTAGGCTGAGCTGGGTGGTGTTTAGGTTGGGCTGAAATCACAACACTGCCATTACTGTTGGCAATATCAATGGCCCACTGTAGTTGTCGTGAACACTGTCCTTGTAGTGCAATCGGTAACACAATAGCCTGGGCAGGATGCTGATTTTTAGGGTAGCCAGGCAAGGAAACACCGGATGCCCATATAATACCTTCTACCAACTCAGAGGCTAAAATCTGGCAGGCGTTACCTAATTTAATAGGTAGCAAATTAATAGGATGGTTACTGTCGGCTTGGTTGAGTAGCAAGCTAGTAAGTGCTGTAGCAACGATATTATGATGATAGCGATTGGTACGACAGAAGCTGCCTTCTTGCTGATGACTAATTTGCAAGCCTGTTAATAAGGCAGATGATGTCTGTTGTGGGTACCCTTGAGCAAGTAGGGCAATCGTCGCAGATTGATTGAGTTGTTGATGTAAATGCCATTGTTGATTGAGTTTGAGCTGTTGTGAGGCTGCTTCAGGTTCACTATAAACAGGGGTCATGATCCAGTCAGGCTCAGCATACTCTATATAGTAATTAGTTAATACTAAATCAATAATCTGCTCTAAATCTGTTGCTGACTTGTACTCATTCAGTCGGTAAACATTGGCACCTGTACCCAGTGTTTTCACATAAGTTAAAGGAAACCCCTGTTGATAGCTCCACTGCAAAAAGTAATCTTCCACTACCAGTGTATTTTTATTGTCATGAAATTTAACAATAATTCGATTAGTGTAGCCTTTACCAGGCAGGTTAGGTTCTTCCCCAAACGCGTTTCCTACCAAACACATCAATAGCAGTAGGGATAGTGAAAGTAAGCGTTTATAGAGAGAATGGTCAGTTGCTAAAACAGATTTGTGAGTAAAAGTATAAAACATGAAGGCTCCTTCCTTCCGGTTAATCATTGCTGAGTGGCTGCAATCTCGTTGCTGTTAGGTATGATGAATAAGTGGTGTATGACAAACAGATAACCTCACTATGTCAATAGACTAGAGTGGGTATTTGACAATAATCTGTCGATTTGGCACAAAGTTTATGACTAATTTACCTAGTGCGAGTTAATTGTATTTGAGTCCTTTATCAGGACTCAAATTATGGGCATCTTTAATAATTGTTGATTGCGAATTTACCAGAAGGCTAGAGACAGCAAACAACGGTTATAGGTGCCTTATTATTATCAACCACAGTTGCGGTTTTTATTTTGTTGATCAAGCCAAACTTTCAGTGGTGCAAAGTAATCTAAAATAGCTGAGGCATCCATTTCTTGCTGGCCAGTCATTTTTTCCATTGCTTCTTGCCAGGGGCGGCTTAGACCCATTGCAAGTGTGTCTTTAAGACGTTTTCCTGCGGTCTTACTACCATAAATTGAGCAACGATGAATAGCTCCTTTATTGCCGGCAATTTCACATAATGCTTTATGGAATTGAAACTGTTGAATAAAGGCCAGGAAGTAACGGGTATAAGGCACATTACCTGGAATATGGTATTTGGCACCTGGGTCAAAGGCATTGGCATCTCTGTCTATGGGGGCTCGAACGCCTTGGTATTTCTCCCGTAATTCCCACCACAGTTTGTTGTAGTCTTCAGGAGCAACTTCACCAGCAAATACTTTCCAGCGCCACTGGTCAACCAGCAAGCCAAAGGGTAAGAACGCAATTTTATCCAGCGCTTGTCGCATTAGCATACCCAAGTCATTGCTCGGATCAGGAATTTTATCAATCAAGCCTATTTGTTTTAAATATTTGGGGGTGATTGAAAGGGCAATGGTGTCGCCAACGGCTTCATGGAATCCATCATTTGCACTGCCTCTAAATAATAGGGGTTGATCTTTATAAGCCCGTTGATAGTAATTGTGCCCTAACTCATGATGGATGGTGGAAAAGTCTTCCCCGGTTTTTTGGATGCACATTTTAATACGAATGTCGTCTTTATCATCCAAGTCCCATGCAGAGGCATGGCATACGACATTATGATCAACAGGCTTTATAAATAGAGAGCGCTGATAAAATGTCTCAGGTAGTGGTGCAAAACCTAAAGATGAAAAAAAGTTTTCAGCGGTTTTGACCATTTTCAGCTCATCATAATTATGTATTTCAAGCTGCTTTGTTAGGTCGATACTATTATCAGGCCCTTCGGGTTTAACCAGGTCGTAAACATTGCCCCAGGTTTGTGCCCACATATTGCCTAACAAGTGAGCCGGAATAGGTTTATCTTGAGGAACAATTTTTTCTCCGTAATGCTCACCTAGTTTGGCTTTGACATGGCATTGCAAGGAGTCATAAAGCGGTTTCACCTGCCCCCAGAGCCGGTCCAGCTCTTTAGGGAAATCATCCGCAGGCATATCATATTTTGAACGCCACATTTCGCTTAAATTGGCAAAACCTAATTCTTGGGCACCTTTATTGGCCAGCTCTACTTCTCGTTCATACAGCGGTCGCATAGGCGGAGACACCTGGCGCCAGCCTTGCCAGATATCAAGTAATTCATCAGCATCTCTTGACGTTGCCATGATTTTACTCATTGCGGTTAGATCAAGGCATTTATCTTCACTAGGGCAATATTCTCCCTTGCCATACATACCTTCCAGTTTGGTTTGAATAGTGGCTAGCTCTGTATTTTCCTGTTCATTTTGAGGCGCTGGTAGGGTTAAACTCATTCGTAATAAGTCGAGTTTGCGGCGAGTGGTTGGGTCTAAGGGGTAATCATTATACTGGGCGGCATCAGTGGCAGCTTTTACATAAGCCGCTGTTGATAATTCGTTAAAGTGTGCGGCAATTTCGGCTGAATCATCTGTAATAAAATTGTTATACACCCAGGCTGCTTTACTGTTTAGGCGATTTATTTTTTCGAGTTTGGTCTGGGTTTCGGCTAGAAACAGTCTAGCATCAGAGAGGGTGCCTTGTTGAGTGGGGTTGGTTTGTTGTACAGGGTTATTCTGTTGAACTATAGGGTTCGCACAGGCTGTTGTACCGACAATTCCTATGGCAAAGAGTAAAGACGAGTGTTTTTTCACAGTTAATCCTTAATAGCTGGACTGGTAATGTTCAATCCAAAAATAAACTATTTTTTTAGTTTGAAGTTAATAAGTAATAACTCTCGAAAATTTATAATAATTAATGTGTTTTTTTATTTAAAATACTACAGTTATTCCCAGTAAATAGCTAGAGGCGTACAGCTAACGAATTGAATAACGGCAAGACTTAGCAATAAAGTACAAATAATGATGGGTTGTTTTTTGAACTATGCTGGTGTTAAATATCACCTGACATAAAACAAGGATTATAAAGGGATTAATAGGATTGCAGGTTCTATTATGATGGCAGCGGGTGTTTATATTGGCGAGCGCAGCTAACAGTGAGTTAAGCTTGTTGTCGAAAGAAAAGCCACAATATGTTGTGGCTTTTTGTTTGGTTATTTTTAGCTTCTTTTAGCAATAGCGGTTTGTTTTTCTTTTACTGGCGCAACAAATAAATAGGGGTATTTAATTAATAGCCCACGATACTCTTGTTCCTGGTAGATGGAAGTAGATGAGCGAGGATCAAATAATAAAGTAACAAAACGTCCCATTAATTGATTGGTTGGTATAATCAGATCACCGGATTTTAAACGAAGGTTAGTGGTGTTTTGCTCTAGTTTTACATCAAGCCAATCACGCACACCAGGCTTATGAATTTCGTCTATGTTTACGGATTGTACGCGCCAGCGTTCAACTCTGGCAATGGTAGGTTTATCAACCACTTGATACTGAATATGATGGGCTTTCAATAGGGTGGCAATTTTTTTTGTTTCAGCTGTTACGACATAAGCAGAAGGCGGGGCGATAGGTAGCTGAGCCGCAATCCTGTCGTTGTTGTTAAAGGTTTTATATACTTGTTTACCGGTTTTGACTTCTGTTAAGGGTACTTTGATTTGTTTTTGTTGATCATTATTGGTAAAGGCAATATCTAAAAATACATGGTCTGCCACATGACTGGCGGTTTTATGCTGGCTTCTGGCTTGTTCAGTGAGTTTAAGAATTTGGTCTTTATCCTTTGCGACTAGCGTTAAAAAGTTAATTGCACTTAATTGCTGTTTTTCAACTCGTTGCTTAATATTGCGTGGTGTTGGGTATTGGCCTTGTTTACTATCTAAACGGTTTTCGACTAACACTGATAAGGTGCCTCGCATGGCGGCATAATTTCTAAAATTGGAAATGCCGATACCCCCTCGTGCAACTGACTGTTGTAACCGGGTAATTTCTCCACGATATCGGGCGGCGGCTAAACCTGCTTGATTAACATTATTGATTAATTGAGGCAGAAATTGTTTTTCTGCATATTGGCGAAGTGGCGGGTAAATGTTGGGGTTATTACCCACTTCAAATTGGGCTTGCACATCGGTCATATAACCTTGTTCTTTTGTCAGAATGCGTTTAAACACCCCGGACTCATGTACATCATATACCACATGTGGTTGATATTGATTCAATGCATCAATATACATTTGGGTTTCATCGGCAGACGCAGCAATGTAGTCTACATTGGGGTTGGTTCTGGCAGCATTGTAGCGGGACTTAAGATCTCGCCCATCTGGGTTGGCCAAGGCAACAATGACCAGGTTTAATTGTGTTAATAATGCTGGGTGGTTACCAGCAATGAGTTCTTTTGCCAGGATTTGCAATGCCTCTGCACCCGAAGGCTCATTGCCATGTTGAGAGCCAACCAGCATTACGGTAGGTTTTTCTGCTTTGCTCTCACCCTTGGCTAAAAAGGCAGGATCATTAGAAACCAGTAGCGCATAAACGGGACGCTTGCCTGCTGAAATTCCCAGCTGTTTTAAACTAGCAGTGGGAGAGCTATCAGCCAACTGTTGTAAGTATTGTGCGACTTGTGTCGCAGAAGGTAATTGGTAATCTTTACTGCTTTCAAAAGGAGTGAGGGGGATATTTTGAGCAGTGACGAGGGGAGAAACGCATAATAAGCACAAAACCAGCTTTTTTAAAAACATATTTAACTCGCCTTATTTCCATGTTGTTGAGGCGGATCGTTGCAGATCCCTGAAACCTTGTCGACTACCGCAATCACACTTTGTTTGGAAATTAACGGCTATTTATGAGTCAAATAGGGATAGTCCCATGAAATTGGATCGCTATCTGGGCTGGACTGTTATTTAGACTGGATAGTTATCGGGATTTGGTTAAGCTGAAAATAGCGCAACAGCGGAGTTTTGCACTATGCAAGTATCAGTCGATTTTTGCTTGATTCCTCTAGGGGTCGGTGTTTCTTTAGCCAAATATATAGCGGCGTGTAAGCCTATTCTGGATCAGGCTACAGTGAGCTGGGAACTCCATGCTTATGGCACACTGATTGAGGGTGACTGGGATGATGTGTTTACGGCCATCAAGGCCTGTCATCAGAAAGTTCATGAGATGGGGGCTCCTCGAATTACCACTACCTTGAAAGTAGGCACTCGTACCGATAAAGAGCAAACGATGTCAGATAAAGTGGACAGTGTAATGAAACTGTGGCACGAAACGGCAGAGTAACAAACGGCCGAAGTACATTACAGGTCTGTTTTGCTGAGCGCGTAGCATGGGACTGGGTCTTGTCGCCCTTTTAAGCTGGCTTGGTGTAAGGACGCTGCAGGTGGCTTAATACCTGCCTGGTGAGCAAGCGCCGCTGATACAATAACAGGTGCCTGGTATTGTTTAGATAAGCCTTCCAGACGAGCGGCGACGTTCACATCATCACCAATTGCGCTCACCATTTCGGCAGTGGGTGGACCCATACTGCCAACGATGGCCCGGCCAAAGTGCAAGCCAATACCCACCTGAAGTGGTTTATCCAGTTCAGACGCGACTCGTCGATTAAGCTGTTCAAGCTTTTCTAACATGGTTTTTGCACCTTTTAATGCTTGTCGGCATGCTCGCTGAGGGTCACCACCGTGAATACCATACAGTGCCATCAACCCATCACCCGCAAATTGAGCATAATGGCCCTGGGTCTGAGAGAGGGCTTCGGTCATTTCTGAAAAAAACTGGTTGAGAATAAACAGTACGTCATAGGGCAAGCGTTGCTCTGCCAAGCGGGTGGATTCACGCAAGTCTAAAAATACAATTGCCACTTCCTGCTCTTGACCTTCCAAACCACCTGGCTTCAAGCTTTCCTCAGGAGAGGCTTTGGGGGCTAATAAGGGTTGAATGGTGATAGCGCCTTTGGGGCGGCTTTGGCAGGCTAAGCGAACATCCCGAGGAGCCTTAATTTTAGTTAATGCTTGTTGCTCAAGTGGTGAGGGGGGCGGTATATAGTCAATACCTTCCAGTACCCGAACACGACAGGTGGTACAGCGAGCTCGACCACCACAAACTGCTGCATGGTTAATGTTGTACTGGCGTAGGTTGTCTAACAGGGTAATCTCACGATTTAGTGGTATTTGCTGACCACTCGCCAAGGTGATGGTAGCGGTGGCTTGCTGTTGAACCCAGCGCTTCAGCCACCGTAAAATAAAAGGTGAAATAATAAGAATAGCGAGTAACCATCGGCCTTGAGATACCCAGCTGCTAATCGTCGTTGTAGTGTCAGTCGTAATATTAGCTTCAGCAAGATGCATCAGTAGTATATCTTCTGAAAAGTCTCTGAGTAGTTGCTGACCGGCTGCAACAAACCCGGCTAACGCTAGGGTAGGAATTAGCACTGCAATACCGAGTAATGAAGCCTGGTATTTTCGGTAACCAGCATACACCCTTAACCAGTAGTGGATACCTAAACAACCGTGCGTCCATACGATTAAGAGCGTGATAACTTGTGTTACCGCTTTGGTTGTATCGAAATGCCAGAAGATGGCCAGTACTGACATATATTCATGATTAACACTTAGTAATTCTTCAGCAGCAAATGTACCGGCGATATGCTCGATCAGTAGAAATGGTATGGTTAACCCAGTGATCAGTTGTACCAGTTGCCACTTGGCAAGCTTCAAGCTGTTGTGCTGGTAAATGCTGTAAACCGCGTTGAGAGCATGAATGATGAAAGCAGACAGTAAAAGAGTTTTGCCAATATCTGCTTGCCATGGACCAAGTAACCACTGTTGCCACTGGTTTTGAGTTTGGAAACTAATGATACCAGCAGCATGATTAAGTAAGTGGGTTAACACAAAGGTGAATAAAGTAAGGCCAGAAATTAAACGTAGTTTGGCTTGCCACATAAATGATACATATAGATTATTTGCTAGATGCTTCACTAGCATAGTGAAATTTAGTCAAAAGTCACGTATCGGTATTTTTGTAAATAGAAGACAAAAAGCCCCAAAAAAGGGGCTTTGAATAATGGCATCGATTTGAATGGTGACTTTGAGTAGTTACTGCATTTGTTGCTTAATTTTTTGGTAATGCTGCCAGGCAACCCGCTTTTCTTTATATAGGCCTCTTAACTTCTGTACAGATGCGTAATACTCTTTACGAATGGTATAACGCTGTTTGTAAGCATCAATAAGTGTGCGCCAAGCTCCCCAGATATTCTGGCGACTCCACCAGGCTTGACGAAACTCACGCCAGCGTTGCCATAATGCATAGCGGGCTTGACGAAGTTGCTGACGTAATGATCTTAATTTGGTTTTATTTTCTGTAATTTGCTGATTAATTTCATCTAATTTCGCTTTAGCTTTTTTCAGCTCCTCTAACAGTGGATTGTTGTTTTTTACTTTGGTGGGAAAATACTTGGCAATTTGTGGGGTCGTGACTCCTAGGGCATAGGCAGCATCTGCTCCCCAATAAGTGTCGTGGCGGTCTACACCGCAGGGACTATCTTGACACTGTATGTTAGGGCTGGAAAATTTATAAACTTTGCCTTTCCAGTAGTTGACGTTATAGGCCGATTGATAGGCCATAATGGTTACAAATTTACCTTGTTCACCATGACCTAATGCATAGGGATAAGTACCACCACTGCCGTCTTGTTTGCGGGAGTGAAGTAGCCCCATGTTATGACCTAGCTCATGGGAAGTGACATATTCTCCACATGTGGAAATGGCAACATGGCTATACATGTAGTTTTTATAGTAACTGTTGGATAAGTTACCATTAGATTTGTAACCACCAACCCAGGCAACACCACAGCTGGCGTGACTAGTATGATAAGGCCGATATAACATCACCATATCGGCGCCATATTTTTCCCGTAATTGGTCAACCTGGCTAAAAGCGGGGTCAGATTTATTCGTTAATGCTCGTAAGGCCGTGCCTGCATTGCCGGTATCGGAATAATTGACTTGATGGGTATGGACCGCACGTAGCTTTAGATTTAACCCACTGTCTTGATAAACCTGGTTGGTCACGGCCATTAAGTGGTCTATACGCGCAGTAGGATTGCCACCATATAAACTGGCTGCGCCAGGCGTATATAAAACTAATACATCAATTTCAGTTTGACTTGCTACAGCATGACTTGCAAAGGTTAATAGCCCTGCTTGCAACGTTGCCAGAGTAGAGAGAAAAAGTTTGTTTGGCATGATTGAGTCTCATCTTCAGTCTTTACATAACAAACCTCCCTGTATCCAGTTCGCATCCGTTAAAGACGAAGGTTGTTAAACCCACGCAGTATTTTTGCAATTACCTTTTATTGGTGATTAAGCCTCCTGTATTTTTTAAATTAACCATAAAAATAAATTGCTGATGAAAAACAGAAACGATTATCTAGCTTTCTAAATTTGGGGTGGCTAATTTACCAGGCTTTATATTATCCACACTGCCTGGTCTATTTAGTTGTTCGACAGGAATATTTTTATAAACAATGCCTCTTCCTCCAACGGCTTCCAGTGAATAACTGCCTTGGGGGGTGGTGATCGTTGCAAAACTGCTATTAGTGCCTGAGGTCACGACCACTGGGTAGCGATCACCATGCCCATCCAGATGACCAGAAAGTACCGTGGCACCTGTTTGGCTGTGAGTGACTTGTCTGATAGTGGCCGCTACTTGGTAACCTCCCGGTAATTCAAATGATAGCTTGTCACCAGTCTGTTTATTGTCCAGTTGCTCTTTATCAACTTGTACAGATTGCTTTTCAGTAATCCGTTCATCTAGCGGTATTGATTCAGCTTCAGCGGTATAACTGGCTTTCCAGGCTGATGATAAATCGGCTGGTAGAGCATCCAGTTGAAACTCTGCAGCGGTTTCCTGTAACAGCTGGTCATCCAGCAAGTCATCTGATTTTAGTTGAGCGAGCCATTGCTGTTCGTTCAGTTGCTCTGGAAGCTTCTCATCGGTTTGTGGTAGTGAGGGTGAAGACTGTTGGTGAGGCGGTGTGGGCTTGGGTTGATTGGTGTGAGGAGCGGTGGAGGGCTGTTGCCAGTAGTTAAAAACAACGGTAAGGGCTGCACCTAGTAATACTACACCAACACCGCCAAAAATAAGTTTAGTTTGAGTTGCCATTAGCCGTGCCCTATTTTAAAAGTCATTTTCCAGGCACTAAGTTAAGCAAATAGCATAAAATTGATTTAACCGGTGCTTGGCATGAATGTCTCGCGATTATTATTGCCAGAAAAAGTGTGAACTACCAAGCAAAAATCTGGCTGTATGTAGAATCGTTTTGAATAAGTCCATTACTAAAATAGTGTGAAACCTATGTGACCCAATCAAATGGAGAAAAGTAAAAAAGACAATATTTGTTTTAAATTGAAGTCTATTCGTGATATTGATGTTGGAATATATGAGTTAAAAGGACTGTTTGGTAAAGGATAACCAGCGAATGTCGCAAATGACTGATCAACCGTGTCCCAGTCAGTGGGCAGAGACTCATCAAGTATTCAATCAACCTACCCCGCTAGAAAACTACAATGTATTTAGTAGTGATTTAACGCTACAACACTGGATGCAGGGATTTGCAGGTGGTTGGGGGCATAGCCGTTGTGTGGCTTATGGCAAGGCCGTTGGGCATGAATTATTGCAAGCGGGTTTTTTAGCTAACAAATATAAACCTGAATTTAACAGCCATGACCGGTTTGGTCACCGCATTGATCAGGTGGATTATCACCCGGCTTATCATCAATTGATGAAGGCGGCCATTGAAAGTGGTTACCACCAACTGCCTTGGCAGCAACCCAGTGAAGGGGCGCATGTGGTCAGGGCCGCTTTAGGTTACTTACATGCCCAGGCAGACCCAGGTACCGGGTGTCCACTGACCATGACATTTGCAGCGGTGCCGACGATTCGCCAGCAGCCTGAGCTGGCCAAAGTCTGGTTACCCAAAGTGTTTGCAAGACAATATGATCCTGATAATAAGCCTTTTTTTCAAAAATCTGGGGTAACCATCGGGATGGCGATGACAGAAAAACAGGGTGGTTCTGATGTGCGGGCAAATACGACAGTTGCAACTCCAGTTAAGCAGCGAGGCTCTGGTCAGGCTTATGAATTGGTGGGCCATAAATGGTTTTGCTCAGCCCCTATGTGTGATGCTTTTTTAGTACTGGCCCAGGCGGGAGGTGGTTTGTCTTGTTTTTTAATGCCAAGGTGGCGTCCCGATGGTTGTAAAAATCAATTTTTGATCCAGCGCCTGAAAAATAAAATGGGTAATGTTTCTAATGCATCTTCTGAAGTGGAGTTCCGTGGTGCCCTGGCCTGGCTAGTGGGTGAAGAGGGACAGGGCGTACCGACTATTATTGAAATGGTGGCATTAACCCGATTTGACTGCATTATTGGTTCAGCAGGATTAATGAGACAGGCTGCTGCTCAAGCATTGCATCATACAGCTGGACGACAAGCATTTGGCCGCCCCCTTCAGCAGCAACCACTAATGCAAAATGTGCTGGTTGACTTGGCCATTGAATCAGAAGCGGCAATTGCTTTAGGTATGCGGGTGGCTTTTTCGCTAGATCAACAAGATCATGAACACCACCGGTTATTTGTTCGGCTGGCTACCGCTGTGGGCAAATACTGGGTGTGTAAACGCTCTGTTCAGCATAGTTATGAGGCTATGGAAACCATCGGGGGAGTAGCAGTGGTAGAGGATAATATATTACCCCGTTTATATCGAGAAGCACCGATTAATGCTATATGGGAAGGCTCTGGCAATATTCAGTGTTTGGATGTATTGCGTGCTATCAGCAAACAACCAACGACACTTGAAGTTTTTTTTCAAGAAGTAATGCTCTGTCAAGGCAGTGATAAATATTTGGATAATTTAATCCACAACTTAAAACAAATGGCTGTTAAATTATCCCACGCCAGTTCGACTGATGGACAATGGCAGGCACGCCAATTTGTAGAAAAACTGGCACTAGCATTACAGGCCAGTATTTTAATTAATGAGGGTGAATCTATAATTGCAGAAGCATTTATTGCTGGCCGATTGGCAGAATCCCATTATCAATATGGTACTTTGCCTGCACTGATTAATGCCTCTGCGATTATTGAACGAGCCACGCCCCAGCTTTGATTTAACATGGATATTAATCAATAAAATACGTTTATTAAGTACGCATCACAATCACTTTGGTACCTCTTAAACCATTGCCTGGTAAGTCGATAAAGTCTTCGTTAAGCCATTTGGCATCTTCGTGAAAGAGTCGAACGCAACCATGACTGGCATGATAACCAGGTACGGTGTCAGATCCATGTAAGGCGAAGCCACGGAAGAAAAACATGCAATAAGGCATGGCAGCACCTCCTCTAGGTAGTGGGTATTTAGAGGAAATACAGCCAGCCCCTTTTTTTCGAATAATAGAGAAATTACCGGCAACTGTACGACAGGGGCGTTTTACGTCAGGGCACCAGGATTTACCACCAGAGAGAGGACCCCAACGGATTAAATTGCCATCAGGGTCATAAGCCCCCCAGGCGAGCCGATCCAGATTAACCAGTAATAGTTTTTGCTGGGGGGCTTCAATACGATATTGGAAAGGAGAAATATCCATTAATTGCATTGAGTCAATATCGTGGGGAATCGCAATGGTGACACCTGGCCGCAATGGTGTGTTCATCCGATTAAGGCGGCGAATAATATCCCGCTTTTCAGCTTTGGGAAATAAACTGTACCAACTATCCCCTTTTTTAGTAAGCACACATTTTACATGGTCATATTGACAAAAACGCTGGCCATAATATGCGCCATTAGCTGATGCAGTGATTGCCACCAGCAGGGGAAGGGGGATCAGCATTAAAGAAGCAATTTTACTCCACATCGCTACTACTCTGCATCTTGCTGAATTGCTAATCAGGGGCTTGTCAAACCAGCATTTGCTGGTGTTGCACTTTCCCCTTAAGTCATTTGCTACCTTGATGACTTATTACCCTGTTAGATAATAGATTGTAGAACAAGTTTCTAAAATTTGTAGGTAAGGATTTTTATATTACCGAATAGCAGTAATAAAATAACTAATAATTATTGATTTTTATGTATCTAGGATCGGAGATAAATGGCTATGATCAATAAGATAGGTGTTTTGTTATTCGTGTATTGTGTGTGGTTTTTTAATGAGGGTGTTTAATAGGTTACTATATTTTTATATTATATTTTTCTTTGTTGTGTGAATATGGTAAGTAAATTAGCAGGTGTTAAAACTCAATAAAATCCTGTATTAATGCGTAAGCATCTTTACAGTTTAAATTTGAGATTTCCAAAGATAGTTTTTTCTCTAAATCATCTGCTTTAATTTTTTTGCTTCATCTGGGCACTGTTTTGAAAACTTACCGATAAGCTCTACTATAGAGATATTAACAGCTTTTATACTGACTTGAGTCGTATTATCTTGAGCATAGATAATGCCTGCTAAAGCTAGCAGTAATAGACATAATAACTGATTCATACCACTACTCCATAAAATATTAACTATTTCTTAAGCAGTCTGAATAATATTATTGTAAAGTCGGAATGCTCTGCTAAGGTATTTTTATATATTATTCTGAAGTAATGTGCTTTTATTTTTATTAATTAAGAGTATAAATAAAACTGTAATTTGAAATTATAATTTATTGGTCAGTAGATATCATAAATATGCGGGTAGTAATGATGAAAACGCTAATGTTAATTTGGCTTTGTGTTTTTTCAAGCATTTGTAATGCAGCAAAGATAGTTGGTACTGGTGTAGTATGGCCCCCTTTTTTTATACAAAATGATTCTGGTCAGGGTATTGCTGTAGAAATTGTAACAGAGGCACTTAAGCGAGAGGGCTATGAACTCGAAATGAAGTTCTTACCCTGGGCTAGAGCAGTTGATGGTGTAAAAAAAGGAAGTTATGATGCACTGGTTGGGGTTTGGTGGACTGAAAAACGGACTAAATTTCTTAGCTTTAGTGACCATTATTTAGAAAATAGTATTAAATTTATTAAGCTTAAAGATGATGACTTTGAATACAATGGTCTATCTAGCTTAGATAAGAAAAAGGTAGGAATCGTTAGAGATTATGGATATGGAGATGAGTTTCTCAGCGCAAAAAACTTTAACAAACCTATTGCCAGTAGTATCATGAAAAACTTAAAGAAACTAGTTGCAAAGCGAATTGACCTCACGCTTGGAGATGAGATTGTTACTAGAGCATTAATTGCAAACCAAGAAGATACAACATTAATAGAAAAAATAGCATTCACCGAAAATGCATTATCAATCAATAAGCTTCATTTTGGTGTTGGACTAGTAAAACCTAACCATAAAACTATTATTGATAAATTCAATAGTGGGCTTAAAAAAATAAAGTCAGATGGTACATTTAATAAGTTAATGATGAAATATAACTTAAAATAATAGTTGTAAACCAAGAAGAAGTGATATGGTAGGGATGAAAAATATCCAATGACTTGGTCAAAAGTGTTTTGTAATAATATAAGGAATTAGATTGTAGAACTTAGTTTATCTGCATTCCATCATTACTACTTAGTTTTAAGATAAAACTAATAAAAAAACTGATAAGCTTACTTTGAATCTGAAAAAATAGGCTTATATTCTAATGTTGTTAGCTCTTTTTGATTAACCTTTGATGAAGCTACTATTTCAATTATTACATGCAATGAAAAGAAAATTTATCAGTGGCTAGTGTTAATTCACCTTGAGTAATGCCTTAATGTAAGTAGCAACGGTTTTGCTTGCCTATTGAGCAAGTGAACTATTGCTGTATATAAATGTTTAAAGTATTGTTGTGAAATACTAAGTTAATAGCAGGGACTTGGTAAGTACTCAGTTACAGTCTAATAAAAATAATGATATTTGAAATTTAAGGACTAATAATGTCTAGGATGGACCACAAAATACGTACGTTAATTGCAGTGCTTTTCTGTTGTATTCTAAATACCACCCAAGCCAATGATCAAGATATCTTTGCTTATTTACAGGCTATACCAGGGATGGTGGTTGAAGAGTTGGATGATCCACCCGAAGGTTACCGCTATTTTTTACTTAATTATGAGCAACCAGTCAATCACTTGAGGCCTGGACTGGGGACTTTTAACCAGCGAATGGTACTGTTGCATCGAGATGCTGAAGCCCCCACTGTACTGGCTACTAATGGCTATTATACGTCAGTAAGTACTTATCGCTATAATTTAACCAGAATACTGGGTGCTAATCAGTTAAAAGTTGAACATCGTTACTTTGCTGAGTCGAGGCCAGAACCGTTGGACTGGCAATATTTGACGATCAGGCAGGCTGCTGCTGACCATCATCGCATTGTGGCGGCCATTCGCCCCTTTTATCAGGGAAAGTGGGTATCCCGAGGTAGTAGTAAAGGAGGGATGACTGCATTGTATCACCGTCGTTTTTACCCTAATGATGTGGATGGCACAGTAGCAAATGTTGCTCCACTCAGCTTTGGGCGACTGGATCATCGTTATGTGACCTTTCAAAATCAAGTGGGAGAGCGGAGTTGTCGGCAAGCGCTAAAACGCTATCAGCGACATTTATTAGAACGTCGTGAGTCGATGAAAGCATTAATTAGTGATTACGCCAAAGAGCAGAACTGGCAGTTTAGTGTGCCTGGTGGTTTAGATCAGGTGTTAGATTACACTGTGGCAGAATTATATTTTCAGTTTTATCAATATGGTTCCCTAGACAGTTGTCATGAAATTCCAGATGGTCAGGCCACTGATGAAGCTTTATTTGAGTTTATGAAAGAGTGGGGGCCTCTGTCATTTATGACTGATGCTGGTATTAAGACATTTGAACCCTATTTTTATCAGGCTATTTCCCAATTTGGTTATCCTAAATTATTGACCCGTCATTTAAAAGACTTACTGTTGTTTGATCCTAATGATTATCGGGTTTATGTGTCTGAGTGGCCAGAGCCTTTTGATTGGCATGCCATGTGGGATGTTGCTCAGTGGGTGGCTTTTAACAGCCGCAATGTTATGTTGATTTATGGTGAAATTGATCCCTGGACAGCCGCCGCATTTTTCTTACCCAATTCAACCTATCGAAGCACCCATAAATTTATGGTAGCTAAGGGTAATCATGGGGCTAATATTACGACCTTAAACTCACAAGACCGCAGACGTGCTGATCAGCTGTTGAGGCGTTGGACTGGTGTTAACCCTATAGAAATAGAAACCCTTGATGAACAAAATGAAGGGTATGATGAAGACTTATATCCCTACTTAACTTTCAATAAACATATTAAATAGCCAAATAAACAACACAAAAAGAGTAAATTAGGTCACACTTGCTCTTTTTGTGAGAGAGATAACACTGAAAATATGGGGTTAATCGTTATCGGATCTCCCCTTATTTTATATCACAAGTAATATATTAAAAAAATTTACAGTTTTTATGTGATGGTTTATACAAAATTACACGCTATTGAGTGCGACTTGAACACTTAGTTATCATTATATAAGTTTAATCAATGTTTAAAAAACGTTGGGTTACTCTAAATTTTACAGCTATTTAAAAGCCGTATTGGTCAACGGATATGAACGTGTTTTATCATTATTATTTTATAAAAAAGTCTATATAAAATAATGAGTTATAATTGTTGGCATCGGTCTTGCTGTAAAGGCATCCATGATTAGGAAGTGCAATAAAACCTATATATGGAAGGTCATATAATGAGCAAAACTATTTTTCAAAAAAGTAAAAAAGCATTAACAATCGCTGCTGCTGCAACTGCGTTACTTGCATCACAAAGCGGTTTAGCGGCTATTTTAAGCGGTGATTATAACATTAATGCTAACCGCCAAGGTGCTCAAACCTTTAAGTGGGATGGTGGTAATACTGCGACTATTAGTGGGCGTCACAACAACTTGGGTTATACGATTCAATACCACAATGTTAGGATTCATAAGCATACCAATAATGTTGATTGGTTGATCGCTTCAACTGGTCGAATTACTTACGATAATGGCCATAGCCATACTGTTGGAATACATCGATATGGTAGAGCTGGCCTAAATGCGCTTTATTTATTTGGTAATAATAATACCATTCATAACTGGACAAGAAGTTTACCTGGCGTAGACCTTCACTCTAAAGTGACCTATGTTCAACCACCTAAGCCTCCTGTACCTGTTCCAGCTCCTGCTTCAATTCTGCTAATGGGCTTAGGCTTAGCGGGCGCTGGCTTACTTAAAAAGAAGAAAAAGTAAGTAATTACGCGATAAGCTTTACGCTTAACAGAGTCTGTTACCATTCGCTTGAATGGCAACCTTTCAAATATGGATCAACAGGCTCTGGTATGTATGTCTAGCGTACTTTCTAATCTACTACATTTATTATTGCCTGCTAATTAGCAGGCTTTTCAGTATATACCTCACGAATTATTTTAGATTTGACTATACCCTTCGCAAGTATAAAAAAAGCCCTGCAAATACAGGGCTTTGACTTTATGTGTGGAACATTTTTAATTAAATGCCGTATTGCCATAAAGGTTTTTTCGGTTTGGGTAGTTCCATATGCGCTACTTGTTGTTTAGCATTTTCAGAAACTTCAATTTTCCATTTCTCAAAGAAACTACGCAAGTCTTCTTTCGCTATGGCTGAGCCTGTCACTAATAGGTAATCAGCTGCAGACTGGTTTTTTGCTTTGGCATAACCGCGTTGATGATAATATTCACGGGTTTTGGTATATAGCTGAGTGTAAAAATCCCATCCATAAGCAAGTGTCAATTGATGGTAAAATACTAAACGCTCAAACGGTCCCGTAATGTCATCCCAACCTTGGCCTTCCTCTAATAGACCCGCTACTTTTTTATAGGTCTGTGCAATTCGGTTAGTTTGACCAAATTGCTCTTGCTGGTAGAGAGAAAATAAATTATTAGTAACTTCAACTGTACCTGGTAGCATCCAGTCACTTTGTTGGTAGTTATGACCAACCTCGTGATAAGGTCCCCAGCTTTTTACGTTATCTAACTTTTGTAATTTAGCAGGCAGGTAAGCCATGATGGGGTAACCCGAATGCATCCAGCCAGCACTGATAGTTAAATCAACATGATAGCGGTTAGGTAAACTTGGAGTACGGTGTGGAATAGCACCGTCTGTTGTTAAACCCATTAATTTATAGGTGTTATTGGTAATTTGTTGCCAAGTTTTCGCATACGTTTCTACATCTGAAATCTCTTGTAGCTGGTCTTTAGGTAATAGCACAATCATGTTGCCACTATGGATTTCACCCCAAGGCGCTGGATAATGTTTAAGTGTACTGTTCCAGTCGCTATTGCTATGTTCCCCTAATTTAAAGTAAGGGGCTTTAACTGCACCTTGAACTGTTAACTGCGCTTGAGCATTGCGATAGTGTTTAGATCCAGTAGTGAAATAAATTAGTCCACCATAAGGGTTATTGATAACATTTTTACCGACATTCAATTTTTGAGTGAAACTGACCTGTGGCGGACGTGGCCAACTATCTTTGTTTTTAGTCGTCGCAATATTATCTGTATGACCATTGACACGAACTTCAATCTGGCTTGGTTGACCCGCTTTGATATGGTTATCAGAGGGTGAGTTTACTGTGATAACAATATTATCGCCGGCTTTGGCATATAACCCAGTACTTAACCAATAAGGGTTGGTTACACTGGTTTTTACCCAGCTACTGTGTTGCTGATTAAAGTCAAAATTAATGGTTTCAGTCACTTTAGCTGCATCAGCTTGAACAGTACCTAGTTGCTCATAACCATTAGCAGGTTTTTGATTTGGTTTTAAGCTTTTTGTAGCTGAATCAAGGTAGGCCATTATTTTTGTATATGGCTTACTGTTTATGTTATAGAGCTTATATTTAATCGCTTTAGTTTGGCTGTCTTCCGATAGACCAAGGTTATTCATTGCACTGTTTGGCAAGTTAGCTAGTGCGCTAGCTGCACCAATAACGGTTTTATCAAAAGTTTCTGCTTCTTTTGATTGTTGCTTGCTATAAGGTAGTGGCTCTTTACCTTCTTCAATCGCTTTGAACCATTTAAAGCGGTTGCTTAAGTTTGCTTCAAGCAGTTGTTGAAAATCTGGTTTGCTGCTGATGGAGTCTGTCCAATGCCAAGTGCCTTTCCATATAATTCCGGCTTTTGCAATTAGGTCTTGACCTTCAGCGGCTTTAAAGTTGATATCCCAGTTCCATACTTGGTGGCCCATAATTAGGCTACCACCTTGCTTAACATAGTTTGCAAGAATTTCTGCTTCTTTAGGGTCTTCAATTCTTGGGTTAACAATGGCAATTGGATATTCAGCTGGATTAAATAGTGCTTTATTATTGATAATATTATCAATTCGATGGGAGTTTATTTGATAACTATCATCAAAATCACCATACCACCATTGAACTAATACATTTAATTTCTCGTTGCTGGAAACAACAACCTTAGCATAGTTATTTTGATTGCGCTCTGTTAACCAATGTAGTGAGTTTCGTACGAATTGAGTCATATTAGAATTCGTTGACGAATTTTTTAAGCTGCTCAGATAACTATGCAGTTCACGGCCAAATACCATCATGCGACCCTCACCATAGCGGCCGGCAGCGATGGTTCCTTTCCCTTGTTCAGGTTCTTTTGCATGAACTAAAAAGCCATTAAAATTATAAGCGCTTAATTGGCTGATCCCAGATCCGGCATATTCAATTTTATCAATATTTTTATAAAGTTTAGCTAAATCACTCAGGTGAGAAATTTGTTGTGTTGATAGGAGTTGTAAAGACTCATTTAAATTATTGACTGCTTCATCAACGATGACTTGAGTTAGCTTGGTTTTATTTAATAGGCTTTCTGCTGAATTTAATATGCTTGTTAAAGTAGCTACGTCACTTGGATAAAACTGACCATTTGCAACGCCGGTTTTAGTTTGGCTAATGACGTCTTTAGCTTGTTTAACTTTATTTTTTAGAGCGGTGGTATCAATGGCTGGTACAGTAGGTTTATTCGTTTGATCCGTTGTAATAATAAGGGATGAAACAATATCATTCAGGCCATTAGCAACGAAACAACGGTTTTTGCCAGTAAAGTTCCAGCTACGGCCTTTAAAATTATCATGTTCATATAATTCTGCTGACATGCCTTTAGGCACTTTAATTGATGAAATGTCATCATTTCGCATACCTAGCCTGCGCAACTGGCTAAGCGTATAACGCCCAGGTGCTAGGTTAACTTGATAGCCATTGAATCCGCAGTGTTTATAGATTGAGACTTGGGTTGACTGCTCAGTTGTCTGATTGCCGCCCGTAGTGCCTGTTGGTTCAGTTGTAGAAGCTATTGATTGCCAGCGTTGATTAGAGCCGCCGTGGTAAGTATAGGTGATTACCTTGCCTTGCTCAGTGCCTGATGCGTCAAGGACCATACGAGGGTTTGCCTTATTTTGGTAAACCCCGCTTACAGCTGACCATTTTTGATGAGTGCCTTGGTGACACTGCCATACAAAAGCTTCACTGCCATTTTGAGGGTAGCGACCAGCTTCCAGACAAAAGTTTGCTGCTACTTGAGGACGAACCCGGCCAAGGGAGTCTTGGTGCCATAATTGTGATGTTAAGTTTTCACACTTGGCTAGCGCAACAGCACTGCCATTTGCTACAGGTAGTTGCTTTACTGTTAAGCACTGGCCAGAGTGACCAACTTTAAGCTGTTGATATTGGGTATTACTGGCTGCTACTTCCAGTGCAACTAAATTCAGTGCAAATACTGTAGATAGGTTAATGGCTGAAATAAAAGAAGACTTCTTCATAACCGTTTAGGTCCTCGTTAAACAATAAAAACTTCAAGCTGCTGATAGTCCTCAGCGAGCTAACTTACTTCTCTTAACGGTCGTGTTGCTTTGAGTAGGGCTTAAATGTGCCGATTTATGTTGTTTTATTTATATTTGTGAAGTGGCTGAGATTGTACGGACTGTAAGTTTTTGTAACGTGAACTAATTATCACTGGCTGTTTGTCAACGCAGTATTAGAGGCGTTAATGTGATTTAGTTGGCATAAACTGAGTGACAGATGTCTGTCAGGCACATACAGAAATTGAGTCATAGTAAGAGTTGAGACTGTAGTCAGTCGTTACTTATAAAGCCTTTAAGTTTAATCATTCGATAGCTTTTATTAATATGTTTGAGAATGGTCTGAACGTTCGTTTTAGTTTTGCTCTATTTTTCTTGTATTCAAATTCGCGAGTATTAAATAGGCTGGAATGTAATGTTGATATATTTTTCTAGATTATATTCCATAATAAAATCAATAAAGGTACGTTGTGCTTTTGGCAAATGAGTACGACTAGGATAAAGCAAATAATAATGGTTATCAGGAATTTCCCAGTCAGGTAAAACCACTTCGAGCTGGTTGTTATTAATTTCATCAATACAAATATAAGAGGGTAGTAAGGCAATACCATCCCCTAATATTGCTGAGTTAAATAGAAATGAGATGCTGTTGCTCATCCATTCTGATGCTGGTTTGTGAGCTCTTTTCTCATTGCCTTTCTGTAATTGCCATATAGGTAATGATTGGTGTTTTAAACAGCGATGACTCACTAATAATTCAGGGGACTCGGGACGACCATATTGATTTAGGTAATCTGGAGAGGCAACTAATACACGACTGATATTACCTAAATGACGGCTAATTAAGTTTGAGTCACTTAGCTTTCCGGCTCGAAAAGCAAAATCGAACCCTTGGTCTATTAAGTCAACATATTCATCAGTGATAAAAAGCTCAAGGGTAATTTGTGAGTAGCGCTTGCGAAAGGTATTAAATAATAGGGGCATAAGGGAGTGCGATGATACTTCTGGACAAGTGATGCGTAAGTTGCCTGTAGGATGCTCTTGCAGGCTGGTAATCGCACGTCGCCCCTGGTTGGCTTGTTGTACCATTTGCTGACAATAGTTAAAAAAGACTTCGCCAGCACCAGTTAAGTGTACTTTACGGGTAGACCGATTGAGTAACCTGACCCCGACAGTGGCCTCTAGCTGTGCTACTTTTTGACTGACTGTTGACTTGGGTATATTGAGCTTCTGACCTGCAGCAGTAAAGCTACCCATTTCTACTACTGAGGCAAAGATAGCCATTTCATCAAAACCTAACATGAACTGCTCACTATTGTTCGTATATATGAACAAAGTATACAAAAAATCTATCTTATAAGAACAATTCCTCTAACCTACAATGAATGCATTCTTTCTTTAGTAACTGCAAATCTTTAATAACTGAAAAGATGAGTGACTGATGAGTACCCCATTGACCATTGTTGCCATTATTCAAGCTAAGCCAGATAAGCAAGCATTAATAAAGGCCGAGTTGGAAAAGTTAATCGAGCCTACAACTGGTGAAGCAGGATGTCTCCAGTATGAGTTACATCAGGACAACGAGCGACCAGAGCAGTTTTTATTTTATGAGAGCTGGGCTAGCCGAAACTTATGGCAGCAGCACATGAACAGTGACCATATTCAGCGTTACTTACAAGCAACTGAAGGGGCAGTAGCACATTTTTCCATTATGGAAATGACCCAAGTAAAGTCATACAGATGAGGATAAGTGGATGAAAGCAATAGGTTTTACAGAATCATTACCGATTACAGATGAGCATAGTCTATTTACGTTTACGACAGAGCAACCGAAACCTGAAGCAAGGGATTTGCTCGTTAAGGTAGAAGCGGTGTCAATTAATCCTGTTGATACTAAGGTACGAAAAAAAGCTGCTAGCCAGGATCAGCTCGAGAAACCACGGATTTTGGGTTTTGATGCAGTGGGAACAGTTGTATCAGTGGGTGATCAAGTGACCTTATTTAAAGAAGGGGATACCGTGTTTTATGCCGGCGATATTTCTCGTTCAGGTAGTAATGCTGAATATCAGTTAGTGGATGAGAGAATAGTCGGCCATAAACCCAGTCAGTTATCTGCCGCCGAGGCGGCGGTATTGCCTTTAACCGCATTGACTGCTTGGGAAGCCCTATTTGATCGACTGGCAATTAAGCCTGGGGACGGTGCTGGAAAAACGATACTTATCATTGGTGGAGCAGGGGGGGTTGGTTCCATAGCGATTCAGCTGGCTAAACAGGTTGGCAAATTTAATGTGATTGCTACGGCATCACGCCCCGAAACCAGTCAATGGGTCACCGAGTTAGGTGCTGACCAGGTAGCGAATCATCATAACTTAGTGGAAAGTGTTAGGGCATTGGGTATCGAGCATGTCGATTATATCTTCAATACCGCTGATACTTATGGGCACTGGGATGCAATGGTTGAGTTAATCAAGCCACAAGGGGCAATAGTGGGTATTGTTGAAAGCAGTCAGCCTGTGGATCTTAGCCAGTTACAGTTTAAGTCAGTAGCGTTTCATTGGGAGGTTATGTTTACCCGTTCATTGTATAAAACAGAGGATATGATTCAACAACACCATATATTGGAGCAAATTAAATCGCTGGCTGATCAAGGTACCATCCGATCAACGTTAACTGAAACGCTTACTGGGCTAGATGCTGAGACTTTAAAAATTGCCCATCAAAAAAGTGAAAGTGGAAAAATGATGGGTAAGTTAGCGGTTGTTTATTAGTCTGAATATTTCATCAAACTGTGGAAATATTAGCGCTTAGCTAGTTAGTAAGTAATTTCCACATTCACGCCGGTATATCTACGAATGTTGCTATTATGACCAGCTGCTAAACTAGACCACAGTTAAGTTACTCGCTTGACTCCTAATTGGTACACTTTCACGCTCTGGCATCCCTCCTAATCTGCCAGAGCTTTTTTTTGCTTAAAATTTACCTTCAATTTTTTTCTATAGCAACTAAGTGTTTTTTTCAAGTGTCTTGTAAAGGATTTAATGGCTTGTTAAGCCACTAAATCGATCACTTTGGTTTTCGACAACCAGCCTTTAAATTCCCCCTGCTTATTGGTGACCGCAACCGGTAGTTTGGAGGTAAGCAGCTGGGGTAACACTTCCTGTAACTCGGCATCATCTGGAATAGTGATAGCCTCCTGCACATAACGACCAATTTCTTTTGCTTGCGCCTGATTAGCTTTGGTGATATCCAAATGGGTCACAATGCCTTTTAAGGCTTTTCCCTCTAACACACAGGCATAATCAAGCCCCTGTTGCTTAAGTTTTTCCAGCGCTTTTTGCGGAGTTGTACGGGTAGTTAAGGTAATGCCAGGCTGTTTGGTGGCGTGGCCTGCGGTAAGTACTTTGCCTCTATTGACGTCTTGGAGAAAGGCCTGCACATAGTCATTTTCTGGGTTAAGCAAAATATCTTCCGGGGTGCCTTCCTGAATCAATTCACCATCTCGTAGAATGGCAATTCGATTGCCCAAGCGCAAGGCTTCGTCCAAGTCATGGGTAATAAAAATAATGGTTTTATTGAGCTTTTCCTGTAATTCCATCAACTGATCTTGCATTTCTCGGCGAATTAATGGGTCGAGAGCGCTAAAGGCTTCATCCATTAATAAAATATCTGGATCGGTCGCTAGTGCGCGGGCCAGACCAACCCGTTGTTGCATACCGCCAGATAATTGATCGGGATATTGATTTTCAAACCCAGTTAAGCCTACTTGATCAAGCCAATAAAGGGCTTTTTCTTCACGAGCTTGTTTGCTAATGCCTTGAATAGCGAGTCCATATGCAACATTGTCGATAATGGTTTTATGGGGTAATAAACCGAACCGCTGAAAAACCATACTCACTTTATGGCGACGGAAGTCTTCTAACTCACGTTTAGACATGGCCATCACGTCGATACCATCAACAATAATTTGTCCTGCAGTGGGCTCAATCAGTCGATTAAAGTGGCGAATCAACGTGGATTTTCCAGAGCCAGATAGACCCATAATGACATATATCTGACCGGCTTCAATATTCAAATTAATATTGCGTAGCCCAATGGTGTGGCCGCTTTTTTCCAATAGTGCTGGTTTGCTTAAACCCGCTTTTGCGTCTTCTAGCCATTTTTTTGGGCGAGGGCCAAACAGCTTATAAATATTGCGAACTTCAATTTTCATGCAAACTACTCCTGTTGCTGTCGGCGTTGGCCAAAGGACTGAGTAATACGATCAAATAAAATGGCTAGAGCGACGATAGCCAAGCCTGCTAATAAACCTCGGCCTACTTCCAGGCGATTGATGCCCATTAATACTTCCTGGCCTAACCCTTTGGCGCCAATCATGGAAGCAATAACTACCATCGCTAATGCCATCATTGTGGTTTGGTTGATGCCAGCCATAATATTGGGTAACGCCAGGGGTAATTGAATACCCAGCAACTGTTGTCTGGTGTTAGCGCCAAAGGCTTGGGAGGCTTCCAGAACTTCTTTATCAACTAGGCGAATGCCAAGATCCGTCAACCGAATTAACGGCGGCACAGCATAAATAACTGTGGCAATAATGGCAGGGATTTTTCCTAAGCCAAATAACATTACCACGGGAATCAAGTAAACAAAGCTGGGCATGGTTTGCATAATATCCAGGATAGGTAAGATGATTTTCCGCAGCCAAGTTGATCGTGACATTAAGATGCCGGTAGGAATACCAATCAGAATGGATAACCCAGTGGCCACAATCATTAAGGCCAAGGTTTGCATGCCTTGATCCCAAAGCCCAATGGCACCGATAAAAGCCAGTAAAGCGGGCATCGCCAGGGTCAATTGCCAGCGGCGACTACCTAGCCAGGTTAATCCTGCGACCACTAACAGTACTAACCACCAGGGTGACTGCCGTAACCCTTGTTCAAGCCATATCAGTAGATCAATAAAGGGTTGGGTAGCTTGTTCAAGAATATCCCCATACTCTGCTACCAGGTTTTCAACGGCATTATCAATTGTTTTGCGCAGTTTGCGTGCAGGAATCAACTCAGGAAACATCGGGTTACCTCACAGTGCAGCTTTAACTTGCTTAGCAACGTCACCTGGTACCCATTGGGTCCATAAAGACTCATAATTTTTTAAGAAATAATGGGCTACTTCGGTAGACTCTGCACCTTCTTCATCTGCCCAGGCTAGTAATTTGTTGACCTCCTGGGTGGGGATTTTCACTTTGCTAATAAAGTCTACCAGTTGTGGTGCTGCTTTAGCGAAGTCGGTGTGGATCCCAGTTTTAATTGCCGCGATAGGGTAATTGCCAGGATAAGGTTTAGTACATTCGGGGTTAGTGTTGCAAATGTGGCCAGTTTTGTCGTAGGGAGGCATTGTGAGTTTCACCATATCAAATTTGCCTAATACCGCAGTGGGTGCCCAATAGTAAAATAAAATAGGCTTACGACGTTTGTAGTGTGAGGTGATTGCTGCTTTTAATGCAGCTCCTGTTCCTGGAGAAAAGACGTTATATTGGTCCTCTAATTGAAAGGCTTTTATCAAGTTTTGGTTAATCACTTCACAGGCCCAGCCAATGGGGCAGGAATAAAAGCGGCCTTTACCAGGTGCTTCGCGATCTTTAAATAAATGTTTGTACTTGGGTAAATCGCTGACAGATTTTAAATCAGGGTATTTTTTCGCTAAGTACTTGGGAATAAACCAGCCTTCAATTCCGCCGGTATAGACATCGCCGAGGCTTTTCACTTGGCCCTCTTTAACGGCTTTATTCCAGGCTTCTGAGACACTGTTGATCCAGACTTCTGACATAATATCTACATCGCCGCGGCTGATGGCTGCCAGCATGGGTAAGGTATCACCAGTTTCAACTGTTGTTTTACAACCATAACCCTTTTCTAAAATAAAACGCTCAATTTCTACTGTAATTTGGTTGGATAACCAGTTCATTCCAGCGAAACGGATCTTTTTATCAATTTCGCACTCTTTTGCTTGTACTGTGTTCGCCAGCGTCATTGTTAAACATAAAAAAAACAGTAACTTTTTCATTAACGTAAACCTAATTTATTTCTTTTCATTTGAGATAAAAGGGCTTTAATCAGAGTGCCCAGAATCTTTTATGCCTGCTGAAATATTCAGACTGGAATTATTATTGTTGTCATATACTAACTTAATATTGTTAGTGTTCAAACTAAAAATTGGTTATGCCTCCTGAATAGCTTTAGCTAATATTACAACACAAAATTGATGAGTATGCCCATAATTTCCTTTAAAATCCGTTATATTGAACGATAGTTGGTGATATTTCATGGTTTTTATTGTGATCTGGTTGGTGTATTGCAGTTGCTGTAGTACTGATTTGTTTGAACTCTATTGTTTAGATGTGTAATATTTTGACTTCGTTATACTAGGAACAGGAGTGGACTAAGCTCCTTGGCTGGATAAAGAGTATTTGACGAGGGAACTTGATAAAATAGAGGCATAAACAAGCCTGCTACATTAGGTAAAGGCGCTGCCTGATGAGCGCTTGCACTGTATTAGCTTGCTTGGAAAGACAACCGGCTTTACACTTCGCAAGCTGTCTTGTTCACGACCTGTGCAGAGACCATAAACCATTATTAGCGGTGCCTTTAAATAAATACTTGAGTTTAGTGGTTCTTTACTAAAGAAAATGTGTTGTACAATGGGGCTAGTATCAGCATTAGCTGGTAGAATTTATTGTGGTATATTTGAGCATGGAAAAATATGAAGAACTGTTAGTTGCCTTGCGGAAAGTTATCCGGGCAATTGACTTGCACTCTAAACAGTTGAACAAAAATTTAGGTTTGACTGGCCCCCAGTTGTTGATTTTACAGGAAGTAGGGCGCCAAGAAGGCATTACCATTAGCGCAGTCGCTAAAAATATTAATTTAAGTCCAGCAACAATCACCAATATTACGGATCGGTTGGAAGCGCGTAGCTTGCTAGTGAGACAGCGTAGTCAACAGGATAAACGACGGGTGGGACTTTACCTGACAGAACAGGGGCAAGCGGCATTACAGTCTGCCCCTCAGCCTTTGCAGGACCATTTTATTAAAAAGTTTTGTGGGCTCAAAGAATGGGAGCAGTCTTTATTGCTTTCATCAATGCAGCGTATAGCCAGTATGATGGATGCTCAGGATTTGGATGCAGCTCCGTTGTTAGAGGTGGGAGCTATCACTTCCGCGAGCAAAAAAGACTTGCCTGAATAACAGGCTGTTAAGCTACAGATAATGAAGTTACACGGTGAAGTGGGTGATCATGGATAATAAAGTTTTTACCTTATTTTACCCATGAGCTACTCCACGAACGACTGGTGATGCATACATCCAGTGTGATTCATGCGCAAAGTAGAGTAGCCTATTTATTTTACGCATGGACCATTAATCACTGGAGTTCTGAGTGTGTGAATTAGTTGGGTAGCTAGCCGCCTGGTCGGTAAACTCTTCTGTGGTAGGTTTGGCTTTTGCGTCTGATTTAATGGCAGGTGGGCTCTGGATATAATGGACGATGAGCCTTGCACAATGAATTAATGCTTCAAGGTGAGTTCTTTCATAACCATGAGTGGCATCGGTGCCAAAAGTAATTAGCCCATGGCGTACATCATGTCCGGCATTGATTGCAGATACCGCATCACTGTAATAATAACGAAAAACGTCCCGGCTATGGGGAATACTATTAGTACGACACAAGTCGATTAAATGATGGGTTAAGTAATAGTCGTAAGGGCCGCTGGAGTCTTTCATTGCAATGGTAACGCCTCGTTCGATGGCATTTTGCCCCTCAGCAATAGGGCCAATGTCAATACCCACACATTCTGTTACATGGCAATCTAAGGCGTGTCCCAATCCCATTCCAGTTTCTTCGGATAAGGTAAAAATAGGGTGGCAATCAATAGTCACTGGAATGTTGTAGTCTTTTACGGCTTTAATCGCTGCTAATAAACTGGCGGTGCCGGCTTTGTTGTCGAGGTGGCGAGATACTAAATAACCATTTTCAAGCACTTCTGAGTTGGGATCGAATGCAACAAAATCGCCAACGCCTATACCATGATTCAGAGCATCTTCCTGAGAATGGATTTCTAAATCGACTCGCACTTCAACATGATCCCAGGTAACAGGCTGGGTATCAATTTCCTGATTAAATACATGGCCAGCAGCAAAAATAGGTAGCACAGTACCCCGTAGCTCTCCTAAATCGGTAAAAATACTGACACGCCCCCCCTCGGCAAAGCGGCTCGACCAATGGCCAACGGGGGTGATGGCCAAGCGCCCATTGGCTTTAATCTCTCTTACCATTGCGCCAATGGTATCCAGGTGGGTAACTACTGCGCGATCAGGTGATTGCTGTTTGCCCACCAGGTTACCAATGATCGTTCCCCGTCGAGTGAGGGAGTAATCTATTTTCAGCTGATCAAGTTCATGGCATACATAACACACGGCTTGATCTGTAAAACCTGTTGGGCAAGGGATAGTCAATAAAGACTGCAGTTGGTTAAGTAAATAATCTTGATCAATCGTAAAAGGAATATTTTTCATTTTATTTTTTTGTTACTTAGTGGAAATAATAAGTCAATAAATTTTTCTGCCGTGGGTTGAGGAGCGTGATTTTCCAAACCAGGGCGTTCATTTGCTTCAATGATGACGTACTCATTAGCACTGGGGCTTGGGACGATGAGGTCTAAGCCTACCACTGGGATAGCTAAGGCTTGTGCTGCTTGTTCAGAAACCGTGCGTAATGTGTCTGATAGGCTGGTTGTCACATCTTGCAAGGTGCCACCTGTATGTAAATTTGCTGTTTTGCAAACAAATAACTGTTTACCCTTTGGCAGTATAGTGCTCCATGAGTAACCTTGTTCAGTAACACAGCGCTCAGTTTCGCTATCAATAGGTATACGACTTTCACCGCCTGTTGCTGCTTGACGTCGGCGGCTTTGGTAGGTAACTAACCGTTTGATGGAGTGTATGCCATCACCAATAATTTCTGCCGGCTTTCGAATAGCGGCAGCCACCACTTGATAACCAATAACCACGACACGTAAATCCAAACCCAGATAAAACTTCTCTAATAAAATATCGGCAGACTCATGTTGGGCACGTTCGATAGCGCTCATTAGTGTCGTATGATTTTGTATGTTAACGGTAATCCCTCTGCCTTGTTCGCTATTGGCTGGTTTTACTACGATGGCTTGGTGCTTGGCTAAAAAAGCATTGGCTTGTAATTCTGATTGATAAGTACAATATTCTGGAGTATTTAAACCAGCATTTTTCAAGACTTTATGGGTGAGCGCCTTTTGTTGGCACAGGTGCATGGAGACCGCAGGTGTTACATCAGATAACGATTCGTGACAGCGGATTTTTCGTCCTCCTAGGGATAATGTAAATAAATTCTCAGCATAGTCTTGCACTGTGACATCAATGCCTCTTCGCATGGCTTCATCAGTAATGATTTTTGCGTAAGGATTTAATTTTTCAGGTTGGTTATCGCCTAAAAATAACTTTTCATTAATGGCATTTTTATTTTTGATCGCAAAGGTATTAATGGGTTTGAAACCAATTTTTTTATATAGCTCTTTGGCCATCTTATTGCTATGTAAGACAGATAAGTCTAGATAGTGACAACCCCGAGCGGCACAATATTCAATAATGTGCCGAACTAATGCCTCACCAACACCCGCGACTTGGGTATTAGGGGATACAGCCAATGACCATAAACTGCTGCCATGAGTTGGGTCGCCATAAGACTCTCGGTGATTAACGGCAATAACAGTACCGATAATTTCTTTGTTGGCAACATGTTCTGCTACAAAAAAAATAACTTTTCGAGAATTTTTATAAAACTCAACCTGTTGAGGATCAACTGGGACCATTTTACGTTGTTGGTAGAGGGCGTTGATAGCGGTTGCATCTTCAATAGAGCAGGCTCTACGAATTTGTAAGTGAGAAAAAGGCTTTTTAGCGGCCCGATAGTTATCCATCCAAATGCGCAGTGTATCTGAAGGGTCTAGAAATAGATGCTGAGGGGAGTAGCTCAATACTACATGGGGGTTTGATACATAAAGGGCGATGTCCCGTTGGCCTTCTGATTCTTCGGCTAAGGTGTTTGCCAGTTGTTGGGGGTCTTGAAATGTATTGCCGATTAATAAACGTCCCCAGCCACAGGGAATGATAATATTCTCTGGCAACTGCTTATCTTCGTGATGGTTAGCGACGGCTTTCAGATTATTAAATGAAGGTAACTGTTTTCTTAAGAGTCGTTCATTAGAGACTGGCTGATCAAGTTGCATGACTAAATTCCTTGGGTTTGAAGCCAGAGTTCAAGCAGGCCCATTTGCCACAGTTTAGAGCCATTTAATGGTGATAAATGGTTTTTAGGGTTGCTTAGCAAGGTATCAATATACGCTTGGTTATACAGTTTACGCTGCTTGGCTGTGTGGCTGGTCAATGCAGCAGCAACCCAATCTAACGTTGGCCCTTGTAAATACTTTAGAGCAGGAACGGGAAAATAGCCCTTAGGGCGATCAATAACTTTATCAGTGACAAACTGTCTGGCGACGGATTTTAGTATCCACTTACCATCGTTAGCCTTGACTTTGACTGCTGCGGGCAAGGTTGCACTAAACTCAACCAGCTCATGATCGAGAAAAGGTACTCTTGCCTCTAAACCATGGGCCATTGTCATGTTGTCCACGCGTTTTACTGGGTCTTCAATCAGCATTACGGTTGTGTCAAGACGTAACGCCTTATTAATCGGGTCATTGGCACCTGGTTGTGAAAAGTGCCCAGCAACGAACTCGCTGGCATAGTCTTGAGTTAGCCAGTCAGTTTGAAAAATTTGTTGATATTCTGAGTAATTGCGATCAAAAAAATGTTGCTTATAGGTTTGGACAGGCGTATTCGAGGTTAATAAGGGTGGGTACCAATGATAGCCACCGAATACTTCATCAGCCCCTTGACCACTTTGCACAGCTTTGCAATGTTTACTAACTTCAGCCGCTAATAAATAAAAGGCAATACAGTCATGGCTCATCATCGGTTCAGCCATTGCTGCGATGGCACTTGGTAAATTGTCCATGAGCTGGGTAGGGGAGACAAACAGCTTATGATGGTCCGTTGCAAATTGTTCGGCAATTAGATCAGAGTATTTAAATTCATCGCCTGCTTCATCATCAACAGTATCAAAGCCAATAGAAAATGTTTGAATCGGTGTGGATTTTACTTCAGTTAGCAGTCCTACTAATAAGCTGGAGTCTACACCACCGGATAATAGTACGCCAACATCAACAGCAGCGACATTTCTGCGCTTTACTGCCGTTAATAATTGCTCTGTTAATTGACTTTGCCACTCTGCCAAGGTATCGGTATTAATGGGTTTTGAAGTAGATGCATAATTTAATTGCCAATATTGATGCTTGGTTAGCTGGCCATCACCATCAAGCCATTGATAATGACCTGGTTCTAGCTTATGAATATGGCTAAATACAGTATCAGGTGCTGGCACGACGGAATGAAAGTGCATATAAAAATGCAAAGCTTTTGGATTTAACTGTTTGCTGATAGTGGGCACTGTTAATAAAGCGGGTAATGTCGAGGCGAATAAGCAAGCATTGGGTTGGAGTGAGTAATAAAGTGGTTTAATCCCCAGACGATCACGGGCCATAAATAATTTATTTTGATCTCGAAGCCAAATAACAAAAGCAAACATGCCATTAAATCGTTGTAGACAGTCTGGGCCCCAGGCATGGAATGCTTTTAATACGACTTCTGTGTCACCTGAAGAATAAAACTGATATCCCAATTGCTCAAGTTGCTGGCGAATTTCTGGGTAATTATAAATTGCGCCATTAAATACCAAGGTTAAACCCAGTTGGTAGTCATGCATAGGTTGGGCCGATGCAGCACTTAAATCCATAATTTTTAATCGAGTATGCCCAAGCCCTATATTGTCTTGGATAAATAACCCAGAGTGATCAGGCCCTCGTGACGTTTGTCGGGCATTCATTTGTTGCAGTGTTTTAATGGATGGTGATGTTTGGTCGAAGCGAAACTCTCCACAAATGCCGCACATAATTAACCTTTTGATTGATAAGTAATCCAAAAAAAGATAGCAGATATTTATTTAGAGTTCAAATCAAAAATGTGAAGGTATTTTGTTGTTTTAAGGGTTAAATGTCGAAAAACTATTTAGTATTGAATTGATATGAGTTCTAAATATATTTTTAGCAAGAAGTGAGTTACATGATGCATCTTTAACTAACTATTCAGTCCCGTTGAGTCATCCACTTGATGTAAAAAATATAGCAGTTAAAAAATGAAGTAGTGGCGATTTATTTTTGAATATAGTCTGTACCTTTATAAAATTATTTTTTTAAGTGATTCACATCTGCTTGATGGAATGTCAGATTCAAATACAGTCGTTAGCTGACACGTGCATGCTATAGTGATTAGCAGTAAATAGCCAATGACAGTATTGCTACCATTCTGTTAAATGGTGACTATACTAGAAAGAAACTTGCCAACTTGGCTCGACAGTATTATGAAAAAGCTCATTGTTTCGGTTGTTTTATTAGTAATCATTGTTGGTGGTGGCGGTGGTGCTTATTGGTACTTTTTTGCAAGTACTGATGCTAAGTTAAAGCAACATTATCAATCTATTCAAAATAAATGGTTAACAGATAAAGCACTGATCGATGCAATTATTGATTCCAATAGCAAGGCGGCTGATTGGGATGAAGCTAAAATTAAAGCACTTGATGATAAATGGCGACTGGAAAAAATCAGTGGAAAATATGACTTGATTAATGAGGTTGTTAACAGTCGGGCATCAGGTGTTGTGCGTGAAGTTCAGGAAAACAGTAATGGATTGTATAAAGAAGTGATTGTCATGAATAATAAAGGAACGAATGTGGGGGTAAGTGACATTACATCAGACTACTGGCAAGGAGATGAGGCTAAGTGGCAAGAGACTTATTTAAAAGGAAGTGGAGCCATCCATATTGCTGAAACAGAGTTTGATAAATCGACGCTCACTTATACCACTCAACTCAGTTTTACAATAACCAATCCAGCGGATCAAAAACCGATTGGCGCAATCACGCTGGGAGTGGCACTTGATAAGCTGAAATAACGCAGCATTGTGTACTAGCACTATACCTTGTATAAGAAGGTATCAGTGTTAGCGTTTATTATGTTTAGGCGTTACCCTCTGAAGAGAGCGCTGCAATTAAATCGGCTAATTTCACTTGTTCAGAAACACCGTGCACAATCGGCCTGAGTACATTATCTCTTAGTACTTGCTTACCAATATGACGCATGGTTTCTTCAAAAACGTGCACATTGTCTTTACCTGATGCCATATAGACTTTATTAGCCTTTTTTGTTATCCAATATTTAGCATCATTAGCTAATTGTTCAGTAAATAGCATTTGACAGGTTTTATTAAGATAGCTTGCTTCGGGGGTATTTGGTTTTAATTCAGTTAAATCCTGTAAAAAACGGTCACGATTAAATACATAAACGCTAGTATCTTTTTTGCCCCAGTTCATCGGTATAGAAAGGGTGTTAGATAACAACTTGGGATGGGCAACGGGCTTAATTAATTGTTTAACCAAGCGGCCTAAGTTGATTATAGGTGCAATTGGATTAGGAATTTGCCATGGACGTTTGGATTTATTAGCAGTAATTTTCTTGATGTAAGGACCATGTTCGAGTTTTTGTTCTTTAAGCAGCGGATAGCCGTTCTCGTTAACCAAACGTTTGACAATTCGTCGTTCAAACTCTTTAAGAAAACCTTGTTGCTCAGCAAACTGAAATAGCTGCTTGATTTGACCTGCTGCAGTATCAGATTGTTCTGCTACCCAAGGTACTTCTTGTAGCTGCTGAATATGTTGACTAACAAATGCTGAAAAGGCGGTATTGGAGCCTTTTTGTTGTAACAGTGATTTTGCTTGATTAATAATATCAATTGTGTTCTGGCTATCAGCTTTAATATTGTCTAATGCCTGTCTGTACAATTGACGGTAATGGCCAGAGTGCTCGGCGTCGTATTTTTGATAAGGTTTACCTGCGGCGGCCAATACTTCAAACGCATCTGCTTTGGGGTTTTTCATTATGGTCTGATAAATAGTAAGCCATACTTTGGGGGTGGCTTGTTCTTGACTTAACTGGTATAGATTCTGGATGCGTTGTTGAATAATATCCAGCGGTTTGGCATCTGGATCGGTTTGTTGGCTAATGGCTTCTTCTGCGGCAGACTTTTTATCTGATACATTAAATACTTTGTTGGAGTATTGGGCCGCTGCCTGGCTAATCGCAACGCCACCAATGGTAGCTCCGACACCTGCATACAGCACACTACTCACACCCACCCCAAATGGCCCACCTAGAATCATGCCTAATTGCCCCAGTGTTAGCACACTGTTACCCAGGGTTTCTGCAACGGTGACATTTCGTTGATGACGATAAAACTGGTCAATGATCGCCTTGGTCTTAGTTAATTCTGGGCTATTCGGCTTGTCTAATGCTTGCGTAGTATTAATTTGGTCTAACCACTCATTAAGCGATTTGATTTCATGGATGCCTAGCCCAGCTTTAGTTAGGCCGGCTATAACCATTTGTGCCTGGCCAATGACATTAAAGGTATCACCCATTTGGCTTAAAATGCTGCTAAAGGACTGAGCGGCCTCACCGGCTAATAGTTCGCTGGTGGCGCGGGCTTCAAACGACACCATCCCCCAATACATGCCACTTAATCCAGACTCAGTAAACGCAGCGGCAATGTGTGTATCAGCAAATTTTGCCAGTTTATCATCTTGATTGGCTTTATAATCCGACAGTTGTTGGATAAGAGCATGACAGTCTGGCGAAGTGGGGTCAAACAGCTGGCTGCTTGATAGTGTAGTCAGCAACTGTTGTAGTTCTGGTGATGGTTGTTTATCGGCTAATTGTTCATTGACTTGTTGATTATGATCAGCCAGCTGAGCTTTTAACGCATTCAGTTGACCAATAGTGGATTTTAACTGCGCTTGATCGCCATCGCTTTTTGCACTTAATAAGGGTTCAACACTGGCTAATAGATTAGTTTTAAATCCATTATGTTGGTTTAGTAGGTTCAGTAACTGTTGTTGTATATCATCATTGTCAGTGGAATTGAGTAACTGTTCTTTTATTGCTAATTCTTGGGTGACCAGGCTACGAACTTCGTTTTTTAAGGCTTGTTGAGACTCAAGCAGCTCCTGATATTCCTCTCGTGCTTCGCTATATTCGTCATTAGCACCTTGCCAGCCTTTATGCACCACACCAATAAAAGCCGGGTAAAGAGCCGTACTTTGTACTGCTAGCACTAACGAGCGAGGCAGGCCAGAGTTTTCTAAGCTGACGGCCAAATCATCACCACCATCAATCACTAATACTGGACCAGTGTCCATTTTAGTGATTGAAGTGACATTATGAATATCTCGGCCACGTATAAACCTCTCTGCTGCCGCCATATGCTTGGCAGTACGGCGTAAGTAGCCTTGTTCTAAGGCCTGTGCCATGTCATCAAGTGACTTAAAACGGAAAGTTTGCTCAAGCATATCGCCAGTGACTTTCCAAGGGTATTTTGCGTTTGCTGAGCGACTGATTTCAACGCCCCATTGTTTTTCCATCGTTTTGGCTTGATCAAGCTCTTTTGGGTAGCTTTCTTCTAGAAATGCTTCTAACTCTATACTGGATTCAAATGTCCTGGGTCTTGTATACAAATCACTGGCTAATTTCCAGCAGTAGGTGCCTGGCCGATTAATTTTAATGTCATGCTGATCAGTGAACTGAAAAACTTGCTGATTGCCGGGTGATATTTCATTGAGTTTATCTTTATTCAGTGCTGACTCTAGTGGCGTTGGGGCAGGGGTAGGTTCAGCGAGCTGCACACTATGTCCACCAATATCACCCTGTATAAGAGGTTGTGTAGAGGATTGAGATAAGGATGGATTGTTTAATATGCTGGGTTGAGTCGCGTTTACTGCTGTAGCTGGCATGGTCAGCAAATACCCCATTTGTTGTCGTATAAAAAAGTGTTGTTTGGTAATAAATACGTCATAAAGTAAGACGGCTGAATGAGAAAGTATGCTAAAAACAGTCGAGAATTATTATCATTTGCAATGATGGGATTAGGCTTAGGCTAGTCAGTGTGCTGCTACACTTTTTGATAAAGTAGCTAAGCCACACTTTAAAGCTGACGGTTGAGTTAATTTAAAAGAAATATGGGCTTAATAGGGAATAATTGGATGAAGGGGGCGGTATGCGTAAGTGGCAATGTATTGTTTGCGGCTTTATCTATGATGAAGCGTTAGGCTTACCAGAGGAGGGGATACCACCAGGTACTCAGTGGGAGGATATTCCAGAGGACTGGCTTTGCCCTGACTGCGGCGCAGCCAAGGCGGATTTTGAGATGATTGAACTGGCTTAAATGCTGATAACTCAGAGTTGTGAATATATACGGCTTGCATTTTATACATAAAAATGGTTCATGATGGGGGCTGTATATTATGAATGAACAATTCAGGAAAATTAGTTAAAAACGGTTTTTATGTTTTTTCAAGCCGCGATTAAACATCTCCAATAGCCCATTTTATTATTACAACAGCAGACTTGCCCGCCATGAGTGAAAAAATAGTGTGTTGTTATTTCCTGTCAGGCACTAAAGTTATTTTTACACCCATGCGCGACACCTTCTACTAGGGCAGAGTGTGTAAAGGTTAAATGAAAGCCCTACTGCCTCAACAGTCGTACATTGGCTGGTGGTGCACTTTCAAAATTACTGCGGAAGGGATTAATGTCCAGACCACCACGGCGTGTGTAACGAGCATAAACGGTGAGTTTGTCTGGTTGGCAATAGCGTTGAATATCGGTAAAAATTCGCTCGACACATTGCTCGTGAAACTCATTATGTTGGCGGAAAGAAATAATATATTTTAATAAGGCGGCCCGATTAATTTTAGCGCCAGCATATTTTACCATTACACTACCCCAGTCGGGTTGGCCGGTGACCAGGCAGTTGGATTTTAATAAGTGAGAGTGTAAGATTTCTTCAACAGGCTGTTGTGGGTCGGCTGCATCCGTTAATAAGGTTGAGTCAATTTCATAGCAATCGGTAGAGACATCCTCTTCGTCAATGCATTCGCCAGGTAAATTGCCAATGGTGGCGTTATGCTGATGCCATAAATTTACTTTGACTTCACCATTGGCAATTTGGCTTAAATCTTTGATAAGCGTGGCCTGAACGGTTTCAATATTGTCAAAATGGGTTTGATTAAAACTGTTTAAATACAGCTTGAATGATTTGGACTCAATAATATTGGTCGTTGTTGCATCAACAAAGGTTTCACCAACGGCAATGGCTGGTTTACCGGAGGGGGTGAGCCAGGATAATTCGTATAAATTCCACACATCTACCCCTGAAAAAGGTAGGCTTTCTGGGTAAAGACCAATAGGCTCCCGGTTGAGGCTGCGGGGCACACCTTCCAGCAATTCAGGGTTATAGCTGAATTCGTATTTAACTGACTTCCCTAAGGGTGTGTTGTCTAGTGGTGTATTCATTCTGATCCTTTTGTTTACTGTCTTCAGTTACAATGAATTGTCTCATCAATGCATGGGCAGCATAAGTCATGGGAACGCTAATTAAAGCATAAATTGACTTCACGATGATTTGTGAGGTGATCATAACAAGCACAATTTCTGGCCCAAGGGTGTGCCAGAAAGCAATAGTACAAAATAACAAACTATCAATGATGGTGCTTGGTAGCGTACTTCCCAATACTCGTAAGTATAACCAGCGGCTGTTGGTAAGACTACGGATTTTTGACAGAATTACCGCATTTAGGTTCTCGCTGACTAAGTAAGCAATCATAGAGGCAAAAAACACACTGAGTAACTCAGTACCGATCAAGTTAAAGCTGTCATCAAGCGGCCAGTGGTTGATAGGGGAGATTTGCAAAGCTGCAAAAATAACAGCACAAAAAAAGATGTTGGATAAAAAAGCAATTTGAATACCTTTACGAGCCATCCTCAGGCCGTAAAATTCATTAATCACATCATTAATAATATAGGTAATAGGATAAAACAGTAGGGCGATGGGAATAACCAGTTCAGTACCTAATAAGTTAATAGGCTTAAGGCCTGAGAAATTACTGCTGATCAAGATAGCACTTAAAATGCTGATCATGATGGCATAAGCTGTCCAAGAGCGTTCGCTGCGCTCTTTTTTATCAAATAAAATCGAGGTGTTGGTTTTTTTGTAGTAATGCATACAGATGAGCTTGAAGTCTCGCTCTGATACACTGTCCATCATTTCATCAGTAAAAAACAGCTCAATAGGAATGGCTAGCCGTTTACCTATGCCTGTTACAGTAAGAATGACCTTCCCTTCAATACTGTCAAACCCATGTAAAGCATATTTATGAGTGGTTTTATCCTCGTCACGAATACCTTTCTTCAATGAGCACTCCTTGGATGCTGTAGGTTTTTGAGTAAAGCATGGTGTTATTCGCATCGTTAAGCGATTGTAGATAAATCAGCCCATCAGAAAAATTTTTACATTTAACTAACGTCGGTTGCGGTTTATCTGTCACGGCTAGCACAATATTGTCTTGTTCAGGGGGGCGATTACCACTAAATATCAGGGTGACCCCTGGGTTAAAATAAGGTAGGTAATTTTGAGAGTCGATTGTTAAGGCAAAGCCTTGGCCGATTTTTCGTGAGGCACAAGTGGTGGGACGGTGCTGATACCAGTAACCAATAGGAAATCGTTTAAAATGAACAATATCTTGCCATTCTAGTACTGGCACAGCATAAAGTGCTTTACTCTCTATATACTCTATTTCGCTGTTATGGTATTTTTTTTGGCTTAAATCGACTTCGGTGAGTTCCCATACTTCAACACCAAAAAAGTTGGACAGAATACTAACCGTTGATTTCTTTGTGCTGGCAACATCACCATTGACAAGTTGGTAGATGGTGGTTTGTTTCACCCCGGTTTGTTGTTGAATATCTTGTTCCGATAAACCATTTTCTTTTAATAAAAACTTTATATTTTGCGCTAGCGTTGTTTTCGTCATGGCGATTTTTTGAACACTGCCATCCTTGTTTAATAAGCACAAAAATACTACCTTGTTTGTTAAAAAAAAACTAGCTAAACTGCCTCATGCTGCATTAGTTGTATATTATACAAATGTCTATACCTGACCTTGTGTATACTTTAGGCTATCATTAATAATTGTTTTCTGTAAGTATGCACTGATTAGCTAGTGGTTCATGCGTAAAGTTGGGTAACAGTCTTCAAAGCCATTTATTTTCTGGTAAGGCGCTTTTTTGCAGGCATAGTGGGTCTACGTCAAGAAAAAGTAACACAGCCAGAAGATAAATGGAGAAGAAGTTGTTACCTTAATTTTGCGCATGGACCACTAGCTGGTGATGCACATTTTAAATACAGCACTTGATTAATAACCCGTGAGCTCGACAAATCCCCAGCCTTGATGACTACCGGTTATTTTTACAGCGCCCTCCCAGTAAGTGAATAAATGTTTAATAAACTGATTAGGTTGGGTTGGAGTCAGTGTCAGTGATAAATGATAGTCAGGAAGGGTAATTTGCCATGCTACCGGCCACTGTTTATGGTCAATTGTTTGTTGGTATTGAGTGGCTTTGATTGTCACTTGGTTGGGGGTTAGCTGAATAACGGTTTGGTCAGCTTGAATAAGGCCGGCAAATAGCGTTTCTGGGTAGCCTGGCTGGCTGCGAATCCGATAAATCATCAACTCTTGTTGGTTTTCCAGTTGTAAGGAAAACCAATCCCAACCGGTTTGGTAATGATCAAGGGCACTAGTAGCCCATTCATGATCAAACCAAGCCTGTCCAGTAACAGGTATTTGCTGTTGATCCCACTGAATGGAGCCAACAACATTTAAGCGAGGGTAAGAGTAATAATAAGAGGCGTTACCCTGGGTAGTGCTTTTTTGACTCAGCCCTTGGTTGCCTTGTAAAACCCAGGACTTAAGCTTGTCGATGGTGAGCGCTAAACCGATGTGTTGCGCTGGTGCCTGGGCTGTTAATTTGGCGGGAAAAAGTGACTCTGCTGTGGTTGATTGTAGTTGCCAGTTTTCTAACCAGGCTTGCAGGGGAGGGGATGTAACACCTGCCAGCCCAGGCCCTTGGCGGCTGAACTTGGCAGCACTGCGATGGGTTTGTTGTTGAGTATTACTCAAAGCCAGGTGGGCCATATAAAACTGAGGTACCAACCAGGGGTTAGCAGCAGTTGAAGAGGGCTGGCTGGCAAAACGAAATAAAGTAAATTGAAAGCCATAATGCTGTTGATTACGATCAAATAAGTGACCAGTCAGATACCACCATTCAGTACGATAGGCAAAGTGGGGGCCATGGTCGCGAGGAAAAAGAAAGGCAATCGGTTGGGTTGCTTGTTTAAATGGGCTGTTTTTCTGCGTACCCAACAACTGTTGTAAAGTAACTGGATTATTTTTAGTGGTATGCTGCGCTGTGAAGGGTTTTGTCGAGTTGAGTACCCCCCCAGTGTTGATAAACAGCCAGCCAAATAGGCAAGTGCCTGTAATAATCGTACCTAAAGTGATGAGTGTTCGCTGACTCATGATTTTATAATTGATTGTGGTGGGCGAAGGAGTGGGTAAAGGCAGGCAACGCCTATTGCAGCTAATGTAAAACCCAGTGTGGATAGTGAGGTTGCCCAGCGAAATAACAAAGGCATACTCCAACCAAAGGCTCGTATATTCACCCCGGTAATTAACCAATGGGATAGCCAATAACCCACCGGTAAGGCAAGCAAACAACATAAGCAGCCAAACCACAGCATTTGACTGACTTGAAAACAATTAATCTGCCAGTGGGTAAAACCTAATTGATGCAGCAGAGTCACTTCATTGGCTCGGCTGAGTTGCAATGCCATTAAGGTGCTGGCCATGCCGATGGCTGCAATGATAATAGCAATGGTTCGCAGGCCATTGGTGACTAAAAAAGTTTGGTCAAAAATAGCCAACGAGCGCTGTTTAAGTTGTTCTGGAGTGGTTATTGCTAAATTAAGAGAATTATTATTTTCATCTACTGCAAGCTGATTAATTAATTGAATAATGGCTTGTTGCTGTGCAGGGTTAATTAAATAGACGGCAATTGATGTGATAGGTAAGACAGGCCAGTAACGCTGATAATTTGTTTTACTGATTAACGCTCGGCCATACTCACTGGCGTAGTCATAATAAATACCGGCTACTCGAAACGTTTGGATACCGTTAGGTGTATTAATTGCCAGCTGGCTATGTTGTTTTAAGTTTAATCGATGAGCTAACGGTTCGCTAATCAGCAGTTGGTTGGGTTGTTGCCAATTCTGCCAAATTTGGTTGGGGTTGCCGCCTGTAAATAAATACCCTTGCTGCATGGGTGGAGGGGCATTACTACTGGTTAAGCGAAAGAGCTGGTCTTGACTGTTGACTTGCCTGGACTGGAAATGAGCAATGTGGGCAATAGCTGGATGTTTAGTTATTCGCTGTAATAATTTGTCAGGTAACGGTTTGACCGGCTGCTGCCCCCATACTTCTTGTTTTAAGTAAATATGTGCAGATAGACGATGCTCAAGCCAATTAGCGACTGTCAGTCGAAAGCTGTCAATCATAATGCCAATACCAATCGCTGTGGCCAGTGCGATGACCAGCGCCATCATAGCAATGCTAGTGGTTATGCTGTGTCGTTGATTATCCTGCCAAAAATATTGCCATAAAATGCCTTTTAGTTGAGCAGGCCAGGGTTTTATTTTGCTAGCCAACTGAGCCGTTAACCAATTAACCACGGGTAGCCAGGCTGCATAGCCAAGCAGTAAACCACCAATGGCAATAAAACAGTGAGTGAGCCCAGTGGTGAAATAAAACACGCAAATACTGACAGTCAAGGTAATTCCCCCTAGCAAGACAAACCCCAGTAACTGGCTTGGTTGCCACTGTAATCGGGGATGTTGGGTGGAATAGCGACTGGCTTGCCAACAGTCAACACTGATGACAGCTAAGGGCCCAAATATACCAATAGTGACTGCTTTTATTAAAGTGGGTGCGGGCACATGAAATAATATAACAGGGGTTATGCCATAAAGATTACTGGTGGTTTGTTGTGCTATTTGTTGTATTTCACTACTGATCAAAATACCTGACAGGATGCCTAACAGGGTTGCAATGACGGCAATGCAAACGACCTCTAATAGTAGAAAGAGGGTTTTTTGTTGAGTGGTAATCCCCAGCTGTGTTAGTTGGGTGAGTAATTGGTGGCGTTGGAGTAGTGCAAAGCGGACGGTATTAAACACAATAAAAAATCCAGTGGTCACTACTAATAAAGCTAAAGCTGATAAATTAATACTTAATGCTTCACTCATTTGCCCTAATTGAGAGGTTATTTCATTGCTTGCTGCTAACTGGTAAGAGGAGGGAAGCCACTGTCGAATTGCATTAAGCTGCTCAGTTTGATGAATAGTTAAATCAATTCGACTCAGTTTGCCAGGTACATTTAACAGCTGTTGTGCCTGGCCAATATCCATTACTAATAAATGGTCAAATAGTTCACTAACCTCTTGGTTAAAAGCAGCTATTAATGTCACGGGGAATTGATTATTTTCGGTAAACAACGTTAGCTGATCACCTATTTGCCAGTGGTGTTGGTTAATATGCTGTTGAGCAATGATGACAGCAGGGGGGGATGACTGAATAAAATCCAATAGAAAAGCCGTTGTACTATGGGTTTGCGAGTTCGTGGCATAGGATTGAAAGTGCACAGCCTTAAACAAGTCTACGGCTAATAACGTATATAACTCGCCGTTTTTTGCTAGCTTGACGGAAGCTTGAATAACCGGGCTGGCAGTTACCGAAAACCGTTGGGTGAGTTCTGTATAAAGCTGCTCTGACAACCAGCCTGTTGTAGAGGTAATATGGTGGGTAGCAGGGCCACTTAGTTGTTTGGCTGCTATTGAAAAATTTTCCTGGCTATTTTTGATCAGTAAGTCAATAGTTGTCAGTAAACAGGTAGCAGAACTAATGCCGATTAAAATAAAAAATAATTGCCAAGGATGGAAACGATAATGCCTAAGCAAGGCAACAAACAGCAAATAGCTCATGACTTGAATGAAAGCTGTCCATAATGAATAACTGCAACTCGGTTAGCCCATTGGCAGAGTTGCTCATTATGGGTGGCAAGTAATACCGTTTGCCGGTTGGCATTGACTTGTGAAAAAAAAAGTTCAATTACCCTAGCAGCAGTTGTGTTATCTAAACTACCGGTGGGCTCATCTGCTAACAACACGCTGGGTTGATGAATTAAACTACGACAAATGGCAACCCGTTGTTGTTCTCCGCCTGAGAGCTGATGGGGAAATCGGTTGAGTAGCTGGCCCATGTCAACTGTCTGTAATAAATCTCTGGCTCGTTCAGCCACCTGACGTTGTTTGTTTAATAGTCCTGGCAGCATTACATTTTCCAACACAGTAAGTGATGGTAATAAGTTGTATTGCTGATAGACAAAACCAATATGCTGTCGTCTAATCGTGGCCCGAGTCGTTGCTGATTGGTGATGCATAGGCTGTTGGTGCAGGTAAATCTCGCCTTGATGGGGTAATTCAAGGCCTGCAATTAAATTAAGCAGAGTGGTTTTGCCAGAGCCGCTCTGGCCTAACAAAATCATTATTTCTCCTGCCTGAACCGTTAGGTTAATATTGGTAAACAAGGGGGTAGACTGATTACTGACAGGAATATAATGACTCACCTGTTTTAGTTCGATGACAGCCATTGACGACCTATCTCTTTAATATCTATTGTTTTTGGGTATTGGCTATAATGGATTGAACCACAAGAATATGTAAGGATAACTCAATGAATAATGTAGACCAACATTTAGGCCAATTAAATGAGACATTAAGTAATATTAATGACCAGCTTCATATTATTACTGATACGATTAATAATGTAATCAGTCTACAAGGCTCTGCTGATCAAGATGACCCTATTATAAAAAAACTATTACATAGACAACAGGAGTTGTTTGGCCAGTCTGATGCCATACTGAAAAAAATCGACGCATTATTAGGTGTTACAGTAGATGCTGCCTAGCAGACTGGACAAACCATAAGGCAACTTTTTTCAATCATTTAGTTATTGGCTGAGTTGCTTTTCTTTTATCGCGGCCCTTCCCACTATTATTTATAGAAAAGTGCGTGCGAAGTGCTATGCCAGAGAATAAAAGGCCCTGAACACGACTATTCAACTTTACACATAAACCACAAGCCTAGGTAGTTTGGTAGGTTACCGTATTTTTCAGGCTTATTAAGTGGTTCGTTGTACAGTATAATTACGTCGGCTTCGTTGTCGGTTATTATCAATGGCTTTATTTACCTTAATTGTGCGTCCTTCTACTTCTATACCATTGTGTTGCAGGGCTTGTTTAGCAGCCTGCTCGGAGGCAAAGGTAATGAAGGCAAAGCCTTTAGATCGCCCGGTTTCGCGGTCTAAAATTAATTTAATGTCGTCAATTTCGCCGTATTGAGAGAACAGATCATCTAACTGTGACTCGTTGATGCAGTAGGGTAAATTCCCTACATAAAGCTTATTTTGCTGCATGAGCTCCTCTAAAATCGCTATTTACAAAAAGCATCTATAACACCTGCATTGTTCTCACCACATGCTGGTATTTTCCTAAATGGTTAAACCTACTACTTGATGCTCTTGGTAAACAAGAACTGATGGGGCAGCAGATTATTAGGAAGAGTTAGATTGTTTAAGGTTTGCTTGATATTAAGTCACTAACATGAATGAAATAGTGTTTGGTTTTATATTACTTCTATTCACTAGTTTAGTGCATATCTCTAATTGATCAACACGTTGTTTAAATGCTGATATTTATTTAAAGAGCGCCTCTAAACCTGAGTATTCAGCAAGACAGAATATAAGAGTAAGGCTATGTTTATAAATAAGAAAGTGAATGAGTCATAGTGGATGTGCAAATCCGTCATATGACAAGATAAGTACACTTTTAGCAATAACCAAAGTGAATGGTAAAAATGTCATAAAGAAGGGAGAAACTATCAGAAGATAGCATCATTTCGTTGGCCTATGCCTGTTGCCAGTTACGATGAGGTGTCTGAGTTAGAAAACCACGCGTTTAAGCCTGGCTGGGCCAAATAGGGGCTGTTAGGCACTACGCTAAAGCCATTCGCAGTGCCCTTTATGTCAAAATAGTTGTGGGTAATTAGGTGTGAAGCAGACTGGTGGAATGGTGGGTAAATATGATTCGTGTATTAAGGTTGAATAAATCCGGGTTGCCGACCGCATGGATAAGCCGAGAAGAAGCAGCCACCTTGTATGTTAAACAGCAAGTGTTATGGAGTATCGGTGAGCAGCCACTACGTATTGTTGGAGGAATCAACAAGTTTGGCGTTCGCTCTGAAATCAATATGGACCCCATCATTGCCTGTATGGGGGAACATCGTCGACAAAACTTTGTGCCTGGTTTAAATAATGCACTGTTATTTCGTCGTGACGACTATTTGTGTATGTACTGTGGCAATACGTTTAAAGAAACGGAGTTGACCCGGGATCATATTGTGCCAAAAGTACAAGGTGGCAAGGATGTATGGAAAAATGTAGTCGCCGCTTGCCAACGTTGTAACCACCATAAAGGCGGCAGAACTCCAGAACAAGCAGGAATGGAATTATTAGCAGTACCTTTTGAGCCTAATGTGTTTGAGTTTATGTATTTAGCTAACCGTCAAATTCGTGGCGACCAGATGGAGTATTTACGATCACGCTTTACCGGCCAGCGTTGTTGGCAAATGTAGCTAGGCTTTAATTAACAACGGTTTCTGATATTGACTGCATCAGTGCTTTTACTGTGTTGGTTAATTGTTGAAAGATGTTTTGCCAATCAATATTGCGCAGCACTTCTTGAAAAGTATTGATTAATTCAGCAACGGCTTCTCCACCAGGACCAATTTCAGCGTATGTCAATACTGCTGCAGTTACCAGTGTCCATTCAAATGTTTTACGTAATAACCAAAAAAATACTAAACCCATACTGCCTAACATAAGTGGATATCTCTTCATGCCAATAGTTGATAGTTGCTATAAAAATTAACCTGAATATGTCGTGGTAATCAACAAACTAAACGATGTTTTTAACTGAATGATGGTTAATATTGCGATATACATAACATTTGGCTGAAACTACCTGAATTGAGGAAAGACTATCAAACGACGAATCGCTATCAACCTATAAATATAGTCACAGAGAAAGGTTTTTAGGGTGCTAACATACTACTGTGAGGTTAGTAATAGCAGCACGAATTGAAATAAAAAGTGCTAGCTAGGCTATCGGAAGCTATCTGGTGTAATAAAAAATTCAGAAGGTAATTTGTAAAACAAAAATATTACTATTTTGGGGTACCTTCAAAAGAATCCTTTTAAAGGTACCTTTCAGTGAATATTAACAATTTCAGTTGATATTAAAAATTAAGGGTGCGCTTAAGTGAGACTTCAAGTGGCTCTGATGCTTTACCCATCTCATCACAACCATTCGCACCAATTACCCGAACCAGTTGCTCACTTTCAGGGGCGAGATTGGATATTTCTGTCATAGTTGCTGTAGTACTCACTTCATCTTGCCAGGTTCCTTCGATTAGCCGTTGAACAGTATAGTGCTGGGCGTGCTCAGGGGCTAACCAAGATAATTGAAAAGTGTTTTTATCAAGAATTTGAGCGGTTAAGTGGGTGGGAGAGGCCGGTGTATGACACTGATGGCTGCCTGCTTTTAAATTAATTGTCCAGGTAAAAGCATCTTTAAGTCGATTGTTGCGGTCGACAATAACATGCTTTGTCTTATCTTGTGCTTCTACTGTTAGTTGGTAAGTACCGGGTGGGTAATTGTTACCCATAAAGGTAAAGTCAGTTGCTGAACTTACCTGCTTATCATTTAATTGCCATTTTGCTGTGACTGTCTTGGTGGTCGGCTGAAGTAGGGAGGCAGAAAAAGCCTGCTGTTGTTGTGTGCTAATATTAATTGTTTTGGTATTAGGCGTTTGTGATGAGAGCGGTGTAGTAAAACTGTAAATTCGTCGTATAAGTTGTTCACTGTTGACGGCATAAAATGGCTGACCTAATGCACGCATTAGTGAATTATTCGTTGGGCGATACATACCATAACGGCAGTATTTCGCTCCTTCAAACACGTTGACATTGTTAGCGACATCAAACCAATGGGACCATTTGTTGCCTGAACGATTATTGGTGACATTGGCTTCTGAAGCGGGAGCTACTCGGCAACTGCCGTAGTCGTATTCATCCGCTAGTAAACCAAAGGTATGTGCCACTTCATGTAAGGCTAAATCAACCGCTGATGAGTGGAGTGACATGGTAGCAACAGCACCGCCAGAGCCGCCATATTTGTCAGTATTGACCACTACCACAATAATATCCCGAGAATGACTGCTTAAACGCTGAGAGACATATTTTTGCACTTCACTAATATCAACACACAACAGCCGGTCGATATTATAGCAATTAAAATACGACTTGAAGCGGGTGTCTTTGGGATAACTATAGCCAGCACCAGATTGATTGCTGATTGATTCAACGCCCCACACATTAAAATAGCTTTTATACAGGCTTATCGGATGCTCTTCAAAAAAACCGTTAACGACGGCAGTTAAATCCTCTTTAAAGCGAGCAATTTCATTTTGAGTATAGCCTTCTGCTACAAATACCAAGTCGACCCGGTTACTGGATGGGCCATTATCAACCAGCTTAAAAACGGACTCTCCGATTTTTTCTTTAATTCCAATATTGGTCAAAGCTACATTACGCTCAGTAGAAAATTGCCAAGTTAAGCCAGTTTCAGGCATAGTTTTAGGTGAAAAAATCAATATTTTATTTATGCCCTCGTTTTCATCAATATCCAGGTAAAGGTTACCAGTGGCTAATGGTTGGTTAGTCACTGACTCAATAAGCCCAGTTTGTGGGTTGAACATTTCTCCTCTTAACACTAATGGGCTCGTTAACTGCTCTATCTTCACTGTTTGGTTGTGGCTATTTAACTGAATAATGGCTAGCGTATTTATGGATTGCGGTTGCCCCAGTTGTTTATTTAATTGGCTAAGGTAATCATTATAAGGCTGACTATCCCTGTCTAGTAATAATTCCTGGTTAGTTAAAACAAACTCTACTAGTTTTGCGTGACCAGCCAGAGTGACACAATAAAACAAGAGTAGTGTGACTAGTCCTTTAGTCATGGCTTTCATAACCGCTCCCTGTTTGCTCTCTACCGTTTGAAAAGGTGTTGCGTTGGTAGCTTATAAGTGTAGGAGAACCTCGTAAAAGAAAATAGAATAAATTGGTACTATAGTGTCAATTACTGATTATGACTGGTAATAAACATGTACCTTTCGCATTAAGGCTGTCGCAAAAGCACTTCAAATCAAATCCCTTCTCTCTGGGGGGAGGGTCGTCGCGAAAGTCACTTTTAGCTCCCTCTCCCTTTGGGAGAGGGCTGGGGTGAGGCTAAAAATACCTTTCGTAATGGGTATAGACATTGGCTATTTGTCCCTTAACTTTTTGGCTTTCACAATAATGGTTTCAGCTTTAAACGATTGTTTGTCTGGCATTGGGATTGCTCGGTTAAGATGACCTTGTTTGTCTATGTATAGGTCGGGTGCTACCGCTAATAACAGTGCAGCAATATCCTTGGCTGGAGAAAACAGGTGGGAAATATCCTGGTCGCAGTTCATATCGCTGCTAGCAATACCGATAAAGAGTAGGGTACCACCAGGGGCTAAAGCGTTAATAGCATTAGCCAGCATCTGTTTTCTTTCTGCCAGAGGTAAGTGGATAAACACCATATATACTAAGTCAAACTGTTGCTTTGGCTGATAAGTTAAAATATTGCTTACCTCGGTATTAATTGTTATCTGCTGTTTATCTGCCTGTTGGTTAATTCTATCGATGGCTTTTTGAGAAAAATCAATGGCAGTCACTTGCCAACCAGATTTAGCTAAAAACAAACAGTCTGCACCTTCCCCGGCACCTAATTCCAATGCATTACCTGGGGTTAACTCAGCCACTTCTGTGGCAAATACCTCATCTGGCTGGGTCCAAATGGTAGATTGTTCTTGGTAATAATGATTCCAAAATTCTGGGTTCATTTTTCAAGCTCCATACTTTATTTAATAAATGGTTAGGTATTTTGTTAGGCTAACTAACTATTTGATTAAAAAATAAATCTTAAAACATCTATCTCAGGTGGTGCTATTTACTCCTTTCCGCTAAAGCTCTAATTCCCCCCCCCTTTGGCAAAGGAGGGGTAGGGGGGATTTTAAATTAAAATAATACAACAACCTCTAAAAGTGTTTACACACCTTATCCATCACCTTCTCAAACAGTCGATATTCCTCCTTGGTTAATTGCTGTTTAATAGCAGTAGCCATATTTTTATAAATCGCCTGCTCTTTGCGTACCAACGCCATCCCGGCTTTGGTCACGAGTACATGCTGGGCTCTGGCATCGTAACGACATTGTACTCGCTGGATAAGACCACGCTTTTCCAGTTTATTGACCATGGTACTGGCTGATGCCCGCTTTACTTGCATTTTTGCCGCTAAATCAGTCAGGTGCGGCCCATCAAATACAGTGTCTTGGTGGGCATCGCAAATACCTTCAATAACGGCTAAGCAGGTTAAGTATTCATATTCATTAAAACTTAACTCTGCTTGCTGTTGGTCCTGGTTCCACAGCCGAGCCAAATAACGGTGAAAGCAATCCAGAGACTCATCTAACTTCATGATCGACCATCACTTCTCACTAGTTTGTTAGTTAAACTAACCAAATGTTACGTCGTTGTCAAATGCTATATCACTGTTAAGGTGACTTTGGGGCACCTCTAATAATTTTCTGCTGATATACCCAATACGAATGGTTTTTAGGTGCGGCCATCAAATGACGAGACCCCATGAGCCTATAAATAATAGGTGATTGGGGCGAGGAATGAAGATAACAAAACCTAGAAAGAAGGGTATAGTTTGCTGTTTTTGGCCTTTTGTCCGTCAATAAGGTTATTTGGAAAGGCTGCCAGCTTTACCACAAGTGTGTGGAGTTATATTATTCACTTTGAAAAAATAAGCACTGAAACTCAGTGAGTTTTGCCGAAGGCCCTAGTGTTTATGCTCAAAATTGGATAAAGCGAAAATGAAGTATATAAAGCAAGGTTCGGGAGAGTATTTAATATTGGTACATGGTGCTCTCACAGATGCAACCATGTGGTTACCGCATATTAACCACCTTAAGGCTGACTATGAAGTCATTTCAGTTACGCTGCGTTATTTTAATGGTGAGGATGAGGATAAAGGGGACTTTGGATTAAATACCCACGCAAATGATTTAGCAGAATTACTTGCCAAACTTTCTACTGATAAGCCAATTAATATTGTTGGCTGGTCTTATGGCGCTGATGTAGTACTTAATATGCTTTTACAGCATAAGGTAGAAAATATTTCAGGTATTTTCCTATATGAACCAGGTTTTCCTGGATGTTTAGCAGAACAAGAAATGGAAATGTGGTTATCAGATGCAAATACCATGTTTGGAAAGGTGTTTAAACACTTTTCCGAAGGAAAGCTTGAGCTTGCAGTGGAAACGCTTATTGATGCTTCAGGGAATAAACAAGGGTATTTTAAAAGCCAACACTTGGCGATAAGAGAGCTGCAACTGTCGAAAGCATATACATTGGCTTATCAACTTAACCAACAAGAACAGCCTGAAATAACCTGCACCAACGTATCAAATATACGCAACCCATTGGTTATTGGATTTGGCTCGCAAACACGTGACATTTTCAGGCTTGTTTCCACAAGCACTGCAACATTATCGGAAGCTATTGAAGTTAAAAAAATAGTAGGGGAAGGACATATGCTGCCACAAGAGAACCCTGAAAAATTCTCAGCACTGGTTAAAAATGTAATTTCATCACTAGTGGTACACCAGTAGGCTAACGGTTGGAGTATTATTTGAGCCTAAATAAGGAGATAGATATTGTCAGATATAAAATTTAGTAAAAATGAAAAGGATATTTTGATACAAAAGGTCAAGATGTATTTTTTGGAAGAGTTAGATCAGGAAATTGGTGGTTTTGATGCTGAATTTCTTATTGACTTTTTCTCCGAAGAAATAGGGGCATATTTTTATAATCGTGGTATCTACGATGCCCAAGCGCTGATTGCCAACAAAGTAGATGAAATTTCTGAATCAATATATGAGTTAGAAAAGCCAACTGAGTTTACCAGGTAGGGTGGCTATTCTCTGTTGGTTAGGCAAATCACTTCTGTTGCAATACAGTTATAAAAACCTCCAATAAGGTTAATAGGTTTTTTGGTAATACCACTCTTCCTCCTATATAAGAGGTTGTCGCAAAAGCTAGCGGATATGGGGCAACGGGATGTTCTGTAGCTGTGATAAGGAAGTCGCTTTAGCTCTTGATGGGGCAGGGATGGCACTTCAAGAGCGGTGGAAGAATATCCTGTTATTCCATATTGGACACTAGACTTATTTTCAACACCCTCATAAAAAGAGGGATGGTTGTATGTTGTTACATTGATGATAAGAAATGTAACAACATACTTTTTCATGATAAGTATAGTAGGTGTAACTGTCTGCTATGCTTTAGTAAATAGGTAGGTCTGGCTATCTCATCATATAATGAAAAACTATTTTTTTATCCTTCTCCTTCTTTATTATTCACTATCAACCAAAGCACAAAATTTTATTGAGCTAGCAAATGGCGAGTGGGCGCCTTTTTTATCACAAAACTTACCCTATTTTGGTTTTGCCTCGCATATTGTAACTGAGGCTTTTGCAGAAGAGGGTATTCATACTCAATACTTGTTTTTACCATGGGGTAGGGCAGAACATGATGTGAGGACAGGAAAAGTGTCAGGGTCAGTCGTATGGATGAAAACACCTGAACGAGAAAAGTTTGCCTGGTTTAGCAAGCCGGTTATGTCCTTAGGGGAAGTGTTGTATTATCGTCGTGATAAACAACTTAATTGGAAAGAGTTCAGTGATCTGTATGGGTTGCGTTTTGCCATTCCACTAGGGTCTACCCTTGGAGGTTGGCATGAGCATGAAGGTAACGATAAAATCAAGTTTATACGTGCTAAGGATATTAAACATAGCTTGTTATTGTTACTTAAACAACGAGTGGATGGTTTTCCCTATAATAAAATGGTGGCAGACCATGTGTTGCGAACAGAGTTTCCTCTGGAAAAAGACCTTTTAACACATTCAGAGAAAATTATATCGAAAAATATATATCGGTTGATGTTGTCAAAAAAAAGATCAAGCAATAAAAAAATATTGATGAAATTTAATAAAGGTCTTGATACTCTAATGCATTCAGAAAAGTATCGGAAAATGATAGAGTCATATAACAATGGAGAGTATGACTCTATTAAATGATATTTTGCTATTTTTTGTACAGTAGTTGATTATGTTTTTTCAATGAGCGAGAATAAATAAGTCATTAATGCTAAAGCTCCAAACCAGGCTAAACCCCAGCTGTATTTACCCCAGGCTTCAAAGATAGATGACCGTTGTTTATAGTCTTTATAAAAAAGTTGGAGCGGTTCTGGTAAATCAGTTAATGCTGATTTTCTTTTGCCTTTAATAGTATTTTTATCGATCCACTCTCTGATAGCAAAATATAAATTCTGGGTGATTACCTTGTTGGTAGGGTCGAGTTGGACAATGTTGTAAAGTACATCAATAGCGTCGCGAAGTTTTCTTTTTTGGGCTATTAAACTCCTAGCGAAACCATTTAGTAAGCTGATGTCTTCAGGGTCATACTTAAGTGCTTCTCGATAAGCATGTTCAGCTGCAGCATATTTTTCTTGTTCAAGCTCAATATCACCTAATAAACGAAAGGCTTCTTCGCTATCAGGTTCAAGTTTGATGACTTGTTGAAGTATGGTATGTGCTTGCTTAATTTCACCATTTTGCAAGTGTGCCTTGGCTAAACGTTGTAGGAAATCTGGGTCTTCTGGGTCAATCTCTGCTGCTTTTTTAGCGTAGTCAAGTTCAAGGGTAAATTTACTTAAACAGTGACTGGTAAAGCTAAGTAAATAGTAAGCACCACCAAAATCAGGGTTGAAACCTAATGATTTTAGCAATGCTTCTTCTGCTGCTTGATAATTTTCTTGGCACATTAACACTCGACCTAAATTAAGCAACCAATAAGCATCTTCAGGGTCTTGGGTAAGCTGCTGGCGTATTTGCTTTTCTGCTTCATCATATTTACCTATATCAAACAAGGCATCTATACGCACATCAATAGTTCTTGTACTATTAAAAGTTCTGTCGCAAACTTTTACCCCACATGATAGCCTTTCCCGTTCCTGCTAGCCCTATGGTTGTTTGGTAGTCACTATGAGTGTTGATGAACGTTTTAAAGGTTGTCACTTTCCCAAGTGCGTTGTACTACAAGCCGTGTATTATTACCTTCGGTTTGCATTGAGCTACCGCGATATAGAAGAACTCATGCAAGATCGGAATGTGCCTGTCGATCACTCCAGTATTCAACGATGGGTAGTAGCCTACTCAGCCAAGCTCGAAAAATCGTTCCGAAAAAAGAAGTCACCTGTTGGCCGCAGTTGGCACATGGATGAAACCTATATCCGGGTAAAAAAAGACTGGTACTATCTGTATCGGGCCGTCGATAAACAAGAGCGGACCATTGACTTTTTATTTACCAAACACCGGGACACTAAGGCTGCCAAACGTTTTTTCAAGAAGGCCATTCGTGCGAATGGCGTGCCAGAGAAGATCACCATTGATGGCAGTGCAGCGAATAATGCCGCGATTGAAGAAGTAAATGAAGAGCTGGAGAAGCCTGTTATTATAAGGCAAGTGAAGTACCTCAATAATAGGGTTGAGCAGGGTCATCGCTTTATTAAGCGCATGACTCGACCCATGTTAGGTTTTAAATCATTTAATAGTGCTCGATCGACACTGATGGGTATTGAGCTGATCCATAGGCTTAGGAAAGGTCAGTCTGCTGACCCAGCAACAAAACATAAAACACTATTTGAGAAATTTTGTGCATTAGCAGGTTAAGTGTGTCTTGAAAACAGGCATTTTTGAAACTGAGAAAAGTTTGCGACAGAACCCATTTAACTTCCTACCTTGACCTACCTTATTTAAGCATCTAGTTTTTCTCATAGGTTTGTCTTAAAAGCATGTGTTAAGTACAAATAATAAATATAATTAACTAGTAGTAAAAAGAATAATGATATATTGGGGTAGTCAGGTTCCTACTAATCAAAGGTTACTCTGTTTACTATTGTCGTTTGTCTTGCCCTGCCATATTGAAGCTAGTGAAGATAACGGAAATGAATTGCTAGAATTAGAGCTTGAGGAGCTTTTAGCGATAGAAGTTTCTGTGGCTTCGGTAAAACCGGAAAACATAACCAATACACCTGCCGTTGTTTCCAGTTACACAATTAAAGATTTAGAAAAACTGGGGATTAGATCGTTACGTGATGTAATTGCTTTTATCCCGGGGTTTGTATTAGAGCGAAGCCGTGCCGGGTTGCCGCAAGTGCTTGTGCGTGGCTCAACAGTTACCTTTGGAGCCAAGCTGTTGGTAATGTTAGATGGTGTACCTATCTGGTCGCCTTCTCACAGTAATATCCCTTTGTTTGGAATCCCTTGGGCATCGATTGAAAAAGTTGAAGCTATTCGTGGTCCAGGAGCTGTGATTTATGGATCAAATGCTATAGCAGGGGTATTAAATGTCATTACTAAACAACAGGATGAGGGAGTGCTTCAGGCAAGTGCAGCTTCTAATGATTCATTGAATACTACAGGTTTTTACCGCCATAGTTTTTCTAATGATAGTGCTGTTGCGTTTGGCTTTGAGCGACAACATAAGGATGATGGCTTTGATGCTGAGGCTTTTTCGTCAAGTATTAATGCATCACCCGCCGAATACCAGCAAAAAGAGTTATTCGAATCTATTTTTTTACGTTACCAGCATGATAGCGGCCAAGTGCTGTTTTCCTATTTTAACGACTTCATTGAAGGCTCTTCGTTAAAAGGACCTCCTAGGCCAATGCCAGGAATGATGCCTCCAATGCCCGGAGGTATGATGCCAGGCCCTATGCCTGCTGTGATTGTCACCAATAAAACCCCAGATAATAAGACAGAGAGCTTATTAGTACATAGTGATTATTCCTTTAGTTGGGAAAACCACTCGTTAATGATTTATGGTGATTACAATCAGTACGCCCCTACATTTTTTGCTGTCGGAGAAACTGGGCAGTTTGACGATGTTTGGCGGGATAACTTTCGGATTCGCGCTGGCATACGTGGGGAAGGCCAGTTAGTGGAATGGGTAGATTACCTGGTTGGAATAGAGTCAGAATTGCGTAAAATTGATGATTTTCGTAATATCAATAAAAACCCCAATATACCTGCGCCAGTTTTGCTAAGGGCCGATGATGTGAGAGAAGACTCAGTCTATGGCCAGCTTGATTTTCACCAAGATCAATGGCGTTTTTTAATGGGGGCTAGAGCCTCAGATAATGAAAGGAGTGGTTTTAAGGTTACCCCGCGCACGTCGTTAATCTATTCTTTTGATGGGCCGCAATCCCTCAAGCTACTTTATTCAGTTGGTTTTACATCACCTAATTTTGATTCTGCTATGACTCAGGATGGTGGTATTGTTGATGCTGAAACCATTGAGATGGTAGATTTTGTATATTCTTACGTTACAACTAATACACTATTTGCTGCCAACCTTTATTATTATAAAGGTGAGGACTTTATTACCAGGGACTTAACAGCCCCAACACCAACACCTGCATTTTTAAATAGTGATTCCTTCAGGCGCAAAGGCTTGGAATTGGACTATCAAGTTCAAATGGATAAAACGCGTCTTCACTTTAATGTAGCTTATAATCATGAGGGTAATAAGACGACTATTAGTGATGACCCTTTAGCTGCACTAGTGCCAGAATTGACATTAAATATGGGGGCTCACTATAGACTTGGTAATCATTTATTCGGGATGAATTATGGTTATATTAGTCGCAGACAAGTAGCAGATAGATCAAATGGCTTATCTGTAAACTATCAATACACATTAGGTGAATTTGAGTTTTTTATTAGTATACATAATCTTCTGGAAGATGAATTTTTTTCGGTAGAACCAGATAGGGGTGATTCTTTTATAGCAATTCAGCGTAAAGATAATGGTGTTAATTATAAACTTGGTTTTAAAATTAACTTTTAAATACTGGTAAGCTTGGCTTCTAACGCTGCTTTTGCCTGGGCTTTGGTTAAATCGGCTTTTTCTGCAATGAGGTCGATTAGCTCTGACTTGTTCTCCCTACTCGATCCCCTTGCAAGTGGCTATTTACCTTTATTATTCAAGAGTAAGATATATAGGGTTGTGCCTCAAAAGTATGTCTAAAGGCTGGATTGTATAATTATCACAATCAAGCCGGATAAGCGAGTAGGTAGTGCTGGATCGAAAACAAAAAAACCCAACAACTGCTGGGTTTAACTGAAATTAATTAGTATTGAATTATTAAAAACGTTGGATATCTATAATTTCAAGTGTTGGATTAGATGAGTCAGCAGAGGTCAATTGTGACTTCTGACAACCATTTCTTTCAATAACAGTAATTTGGTTAGGCTTTAATTCTACGTACTCGTTGTCAACCATTGTTTTACCACGGTTATAACAAGTCATTTTCACATAGCCACCAACCTTAGAGCCGCGAATTTTAACAGCTAAGTTGACAGCCTGACGATTACGGAAATGCATTCCACTTTCATCTTCAAAAGTGTTATTTAGAGAAACAGATTGCTTACCTTCACAACCTTCAATTTCGTTAACAACGTAGTTAGTTTCTAACCAGTTGCGATCAAAAATACGCCAGCCATCCATATTGATATTCGATACATAGTCATTACAAGAAGCAACTGACGAATGCCTTGGCTCAACGTTCTTAGCTACTGGTTTCTTCACAGAGTTTATAGAAATTGAAACTGAACTGCTGCAGCTTGAGCTACCTTGACCTGAATGACTGCAAGAAGAAGTCTTTTGAATACTATTTGATGTAACAACAGTCTTTTCGATTTTTATCGGCTGGCTAGTGTTGTTGTTTAGCCAAGGGTACATTTTATTTTTTAAGCTAGTTGCTTGCTGATTGGTAAAACGGCGCTGCTTCCTCTCTTGTTTAGCAACATAACGATTATACCTACGCTCAAATCTAGCATCAGTAATTGACATCCAACCTGGAGCATACATATCAAAAAATTGCTGTTTGCTCATTGTATCAGCAGCAACCGCATTAGCTCCAATAACAGAAGCAATAACAACAGAGCTAGACAAAAGAAGCGTCGATAGTTTCATTATAAATTTCCTTTTAAATTTCGTGTAACTAATAATTAAGCGTTTATCTTTACCATAAATACAAATAATCCACCGAACATCATTAATGAGACTATTTTACGAATATATTTTATGGCTAATTATTAACCAATTTGTTTTGGCGAGCGCTACAGTAATTCCAATACCAATAAAAAACAACACGTATACAATAAGCTTTACATCACCTTTACATAGTTAAAGAACAGACTTCACAATTTTAGGTATTACAGAGCCCTCAGCTAGCATGCAGAAGCAGAAATTGCTAGCAGCCCTGATAGTAAATACTTGTCTGCTGGTTACTTAAATGTCAAATATTTGGGTGTCCTTTATTATTGTCTACGATACCCAAGCGCTGATTGCCAACAAAGTAGATGAAATTTCTGAATCAATATATGAGTTAGAAAAGCCAACTGAGTTTACCAGGTAGGGTGAAATGTTTGATGTAGGAAATTTATCCATGTTGTGAATAAAGTTGGATGAATATGGCTAACTCAATGTAAGAAATGGATGAATGTGACCATATAAAAATAAGCAAGGTTGGTAATGCTTACAAATAAACTGGCAAGCAATTTGCTGTTATATAACTTGTAAGTCATAAGTAGTCGTACTCCTTGTTTGAAATCCTTAAATTCTGTGCCCCGCAGTCGCGGGGCTTTTTTTGATGTGTTAATAAGTTGTTGATTAGCTAAGACTTAAAACAAGTTTAGCCTTTATTAAATAAGCTTCTCGATCAGCTAAACCATTTAAACCACCATTAATGCGACGTGTGATACTGCGGATGTCATCATTATCAGCATAGGCGCTCAAATTGTGCTTGTGCCAATGCCAACCTGCAACATCGATAGTAAATTTACTGTGGTTAAGGTTTTCTCGCACATATATTAAGCCATCACTTTCATGGGCAATTTGGGCTAAAAAATGGGCAGTCCGTAATGGGGGGTGAATATTATATCTATAAACACAGGCGATAATCGGTGAGTGGTATTTTTGAATAAGCTCAGCAGGTGTCTTAGTTAAAATAGACTGTAGCTGTTGCTCAGTGAGTCAAACTTCTCCAACAGTAATTATATTTGTTTTCATTGTAAATCACCAAGTTGTTTAATAAAAGAAAATGACGACCTGCAAAGACTGTGCCTGTTTAGTTTGATTTTTTACGCAACGATTAAATTGGAGGATTATAACCTGTTTAAAATATAAATGGCCAGTTTTGACCGTTACTACACAGTTAAAGCGAAGGGTAGAAAATCTTATCTTCATTCAACCAGCAGAGTAGGTAATGAAGCATTTTCTTTATAGGCAAGAGTTGAGTTGTAAACCTAAAATATTGGCAAGTATTTTGCTGTATTAAATACAGGAAATATTTAGGTGAATATTTTCTATTCCTTGATTGATGGTTTTTGTAAAACCCGTGAACTCGTACAGCGAGCTATTTTATGGTTAGTTAGGTGTTTAATAAACTAAACCTAAAAGCTCGTTATTAAATCTAATGAATAAGTGAGGATGAAAATGAATACTCCTTTAATGGTAGGTTACTTACAGAGCTGGTCTAAAGATATAACCTTTTCAGATGCTGCTGCTAGTGGTTACGACTGCATTGTTATGGCTTTTGGTGCGATAAATGGTGTTAATGTTGATATTTCTGATGGTTATTTTTCTCCTTCTCCAACTCCCTATGATCTTAAAGAAGATATTAAAGATGCTAAGCAGAAGGGGGCAAAGCAAATATTATTTTCTGTTGGAGGAGAACGTAACACTTACAATCCTAATAATGCTAATACGAGAGAATTAGCGAATAATTTGATAAGTTTTTTCAATGAGTATGGTTTTACTGGAATAGATTTTGACCTAGAAATAGATGGTGATTCTGATTATCTAGATGAGCTATGTGCAGCTCTTAAGCACGTTGATCCTAATATTTACATTACTGCTGCTCCTCAACTTAATCAAGCTGATCATGGTAGTAATTTGTTTTTAGTGTCCACCGGTAATGCAAAAATGTATGATAAGGCTATTGCTAATAATCATTTTGATTATTTATTTATTCAGGCATATAACAATCCATGGCCTCTGCTGGATGGAAGTGGTGAAACAGATGTCGATTTTATTTCAAAGAGCTTCAATAATTTGAAAAAGACAATCCCTACGAATACTTTAATTACTATTGGTGAGCCTGCAAATAAAGAAGCAGCTGGGACTAGTATCTTTACTGTACCGAATCCTCCTGAAGATATCTATCAGGCTATTGCGAAACAATACAACTCTATAGCAAGTGATAGTCAGTTTGGAGGTGCTATGGTTTGGAGTATTAACCATGATAAAAACGATGACTATCAGTTTGTGCGTGCGGTGAAACAATCATTTTCTTAAAGTATTTCACTATTTATGAATTAATTATATTGGTCATAGTAGAATGATATTATGGCCAACTTTTCGATTGTAACTACCTCCTAAAATGGCACAGCCTGAACGTAGAAATTTCTATATAATAAACGTATAGGAGTTTTCCCTTTATTGGGGGAGGGAAATATATTTTTTAAAATCCTCGTGTTAATGAATCAATACATTATTTTTATATTTGAGAGTTTTTCCTAAGCTTGGTTCAAATTATGTTAACTGACAGAAGGGGTATAAAATTGCTGACTTGTTGAAATTCCTTGGCTCCAACAATTCCCCACCTGTTTGCACCATTGTCGCATTCGGTCAACAGCCCCTGCACACCGGTGATATCGTTTACCAAAATGCTGTACAGTCGGTAGCCATTCATTAGGGTTAATATTCAGTCGTGTTAAGATCGGTATTAGATGCTGGGGTATATGACCTTGTTTATCATCTCGAATCGCTCGGCCGGTATAATCGACTAAATCAAAATAGTCACATTCATTAAATTGAATACCACGATCAGTTGAACAGCAATCGGGTTTAATATTGCCTGTAAAAGGAACTAAAGCGGGGTGGGGAGCTTGTTCGTCGTTGTGTTCTTCTCGATTGGTTGGGGCTTTTGCCTGTGAGGGGGCTGTTTTAGTTGAGTGAGTTTCATCACTCGTGCGTTGGCGAATACGGGCTTGAATAGAGGTAAAATCAGAGGCTTCTGGGGTGTCAGCTAACTTAGCGCGGATAGGGTTTAAATCCACATAAGCCATACAGGTGAGTAGGGCGGCTTCATCTAATAACGCTTGGCTTTTAAATCTACCCTCCCACAAAATTGTCAGGAACAATTTTGAACAGCTTTAGCTGGCCCTGAAAGGGTAAACGCCAGGGAGGGTGTTTATAAAAGCGTCCTCTGCAATTGTCTTCTTTATTAGCTAACCGCGCTATATATTCATTCAAATAACGCACTTGTGCCCTAGGGGTATAAACCAACTAATATTGGTTAACCGCTCTCGCCATTCTTCAATAATGTCCTGCACAGCGCATAATTCAGCTTCATTTAGTGGTTTAGCCCCTTTGTTTAACCAACGACTGACTAATAAATTCCCCTTAAACAGCTGGCACCAGCGCTGTGCAACGGTTTTGTCAGGCCACTGTTTGGCGGTATCCGCATCCACGCGTAAAATCAAGTGAAAGTATTTCAGGCCTCCTGCCTTACACCCTCCGGGCCATCCTTCGGATGTTAAAAATTGTTCCAGACAATTTTTTGATTACTCATTACAGCATAAGCACAGACATCTATGGAAAATACATCAGATAATTCCGCAATACGGTCGACAATCCATTGTTTTCGGTTATTTACAAGGAGGTAATGTATGCTAGTTTTGCAGGACGCAAAAACTAGTGTTCAAAGCTTCGGCCAGTCATCTTATCTTCTCCACATAAAAACGCACGCCTTACACATCGCATAATGCAATGGTAGTAGGGCGTGTCCAGAAGGCTGGCTTGTTCTTGTCGGGCGCGAGTCATCGATTGTTACTGCTTAGTAATGATAGTTGATGCTGTTAATGTTAGAGTATTGGGTGTTGGTTTTAAAATATTTGGGTGTCCCAAATTCCTCCAATTTCCTCTCTTTTGTCCCAAATTCCTCTCATTGAGGGATCATCTCCGTTATCCATGTCCTGGTTGTAGCTATCATTTGTTCCACCCTAAGCGCTTCGTTTCGGATGTGCTCTATTTTCGTGTCTACTATTTTTATAGTTGTTTCAGAGCCATTCGTTTTCAATATTTTTATCGATTCAGCTAGTTCTTTTATAGTTGTAGCAGCTTGGCTAGCTATTAGGTTTAACCCGCTGACTCCTATTTTGATTCTTTCGGTTAGCGTCGTGCATGCAGATTCTAGTAGAGCGTATTCGATTTTATTAAAATTATTGGCTCGTTCTAGGCTTTTTAGTAGCGTGTCTTTCGTTGCAGTCATTAGACATTCGAGACTGGTTAGTTTATTACGCATCTTAAACAGTACTTCTACATCATCGTTAGTTAGGTTCTTAGGGTTCAACTGTGGTCGGTCTTGTATTTTTTTCATAAATTCCTGTCGTATTTCGTCCGTCTTTTCGGTAATCACGTCTATCTGAGCGTAGTACGTGTTAATCATGTCAGTGCTTAGTTGTGTTAGTTTGCTAAGGTATTTGTCGTTATTCTCTATCCCATTTTTAATCCCTGCTAGTAATGTAAGTTGTTTTTCCGTCCAGTACGAGCCCGCTGTTAGGGTGTATTTCATCACGTGATATTTTTTACGCGTGTATTTCTTAGGCATTAGTGTGATTATTTGTCCCATTAGTTTTTTGTCTTTGATTTTTTCTCTTATTATCTCAGCATTCCCTTTTACGTTATATTGAATTTCTGAATTCGTATATTTTTGTGGTGTCTCTATTATTTTGTCTAGGATGTCTAGTAATGTTACGAGTGTTTTCGCACAGTTGTAGAAGAAGAACACTTCATAGAGTTCATCCTTTTTTTCATTCTCTTTTATTTCTATTCGTTTTATAGCTCCTTGGTTCACCGTTGCCCATGCATTCAGTACAGTATGTTTTTCCATTGTTTCACTGCTGGTTCCGGTGGGTGAGATATACAGCTGCGCTTTTTTCGCATCTATCGTCTTTATTTTAAACTTTTCATACCAGTCAGTTCTGTCGATGTCATCCCCTATAATGCCTATACCTAGGAATTTTCTGGCTTCTTTTACTATGGTTCGGCTCGCGGTCGTTTTTGTTAATGATTTTGAGTTGGCGCTCGCGTTTTCGATCTCTTGGTATGCCTCGCTCGTTATTATTTCTAGCCAGCTTGTGAATAGATTATTTATTTTCTGTGTGTACCATTCAGCCATTTCTGTGTCCTCTTGGGTTTTTATAAATTTGCTTGCAATTAATTACTCTAAAATTAAAAAAATAGGGAAAATTTTATTAAGTTATAATACAGCTCATCATCCCAACCACCCAACCCCACCCCTAACCCAAATCCACCACCGCTTAGCATAAGCCGCCAGTGCCTCTTTCGAAGCCCCTTGCTCATAAAGCCGGCATAACTTAGTTAAGTGATTATGATAAGACGTCGCATTAATAAATAACGCAAAAAAAGGTGTACGATTTTTAGTCTTTTCTAAGACCAGCTCGATACGATAACCCAGCCAGTCATAGCCTTTATTCACTCGCCCGATAAAGGTTTTATTCTCAGCAATTTTTACATTTAATCGTGCGAGTATGTGATGCATGTTTTTTACCGCCTTACGTAAATACCAGCTGCTATTACATAAAAATAACCAGTCATCCATGATGCCTGACATGATGGCCATAGTTTTCACCCAACCCGTCGTTCAAAATCCACCACATCATTGGCTTCATGAGTGTTATTTTCAGCTATCGGCTTAAACCCAGCTTTGCATAGTGCCCGTTGCGATGCAATATTATATGCATAGGCTTGAGCCATAAAATGCGTTAAAACTAATCGTTGCAAGCGGTTGCATAATAATAGCAGCGCTTTAGACCCATAGCCTTTACCTTGAAAACCATCCCCTAGCCAAAAGCTAACCACCGCATGTAGATTGGGAGATTGCTCTATGGAATAACCTATGCCACCCATTAGCCCATATCTGCTGTGGCAAATCGCTATTCTTTTTTTAGCTGCAAACCCTTTTCGGCTAATAAAGTCTTTGGCATCCGCAACTGAATAAATAGGCTTAACCCCTAAATGGTTACATATCATATCGGTCATTAAGGTTTTTACTCTCGTAGCGTCTTCAACAACCATAAGCTGTAAAAATAACCAAGGGATACCATTTATTTTTCTATTACCAGTCGTCATCATCAAACAACTCATTAAGCAAATAATACTCATCCTCATCAGAGAATGTATTGTTTTCCTCTTCCCGGGGCTGTGTTTGCTCAGTTTGAGCGTTATCTTCTTTTAAATCTATGTTTAATTGAGAGAAATCACTGGCAAGCTCATCCATTCGTTTTTTTAATAGATCTGCTTCTTGAGAGATTTCTTCAGCTTTATCAGAAACACTGATAACCTTATCTTTAGTGCGTTGTATACTGGTTTCTAGTTGATTCATCGAATGAGTCATCATTTTTTCTCATCACTTAGTTGAAAATGGGTATCCAAAACACCAATTGATTAGCCATAAAATAGAGGTGCTAAAAAACGGTACTTATTTGTTAGTCATTGCAACAGGTTTTTTAAATTACGTTGTAAATAAAACTTGGTCGTGTGGATGTATCTCATGGCAATAATCCTCATTATTTATCTTTGTTGTTTATAAGGAGCAACTACCTTGCCAGGTTGAAAAGCATAGTTAAAACTATGTGCAAGCCTCAACGCCAGTAACTTACACGACAGGGTAAATAGTAACTGAAGATAGATTTGGTCAAATTCAGCTAATATATCCTTTACCACTGGTTATAGTTGACCAGTTAATAATAATTCCTTGATCACCTTTTTCCTAGCACTTACATGTCTTCAGGGGTGGATACATGGCTTGTTTGACGAGATCTAGTTAGCCTTTGAATAAAGGTATTTTTAATATAGGATGGTCTTGTATAACTGGCACAAATAATGATTCGCTTATGTATTAATAGTGGAATTATTATGGTAAGTGAACTCTATGATGAATGTGCCAAACTATCTAACCCTATTAGACTTCATCAATCAGCTTTTTAATAATCAAAAAACAGAAAGCGTTGATCTATCAGCTGAACAACAAACCTTAGTCAATTGGGCTCAGCGGGTTAACCTATTAAAAATTCAACTCACAGGTAAGGTAGTATCAGTTGAGTTAAAGCAAATGCTTATGAAAGAACTTGATGAATTATTAACTATTTTTGCTAAGCTTAACCAGAAAAAACCAAACGATGAAAAACTAACCGAGTTTAAAACGTTAGTTGACCAGTTTTATCAAGATTTGAATGAGTTGACTCATACGTTAACAAATGAAGTGTTGAAATCGCAATGGAAAAAGTCGACCGCTATGTGGCGTGGAAAGGACAATAATGACCAACCGAAGTGGCTCTGTGATAAAGATGAACTAGACAAAAATGGAGAAACATCGAGTGATCCCGCTGATAGCGCCAATGATGAAAAAGAAGGGCAGAAAAGAGCATCTATTGGCACGTATGAAGAGGGTGAAGAGTACATATTATTGCAAGAATTATTTGATGACGATGATTGGTAATAGAGACCCTTCGCGAATCATTTAAAAATTAGGTATGAATAATGTGCAAAGACCAGAACTTTTTAGCTATAAATACCATCTTAGATCAAGTGATTGATAGTAACACACTTCCTGCCGTCATTCAGCAACAATTAGGTGAACAGTTTTACCCGGAGTTACGCAGGTTTTTTATTAAAGTTGAGCAATGCAAGTTGTTATCAACGGATATGAAAGATTGTCGAGAAACACTTGAAACCTTTGCTAGCCTTTTTTTGCCACTACAAAATGGTTTAACCCAGCTTTATATTAACTGCCCTGACCCGGAAGAGGTGAGAGGGAACTTTGATGAAGGGAAAGCGCATAAGGCGAGAAAACAGTTACTAATGAATGTAAAGCAATTATACGATTTTGTAGAAGCATTTTATGTAGAGCTGGTCAAACAGCATCCTCACTTACCCATCCCTTATCCTCCTGAGCAGTTAACAGAGTGGTTTAATAATGAACAATGGAAACCAGAAAATGAAAACAGCCAAACTGAAACCTCTTCAGAAAGCCAGTCATTAACACTGGTTACCAACTAGTTTAAAACCCCATGGAAGATAAAGATAACCCAGATACTGCTTATGTTGTGGATTATGATTTATTTGGTTGGTACTGGCAGCCAAAAGCACTATTACAACAGCGCAATCTAAAAATGGTCACTGATAATACTCATACCGTGATTGAAATTAGTCAGCAAAAAGTCCAAACAGAAGCGATGTGTGAAAAAGTAAAAAGACAGTTTGAAAGTTATTATAATGAAATAAAAAAGATCAAAGGTAAAATAGACAGGTTAGATTAGTTTTCTTTAGCGTTTAAAAAAAGTAAGTCGCTGTTGAAACAACTTACTTTACTATTTGGTTTATGGCTCATCAACATTTTCTTTTTTATTGTTATTTTCTTCGAATTTACCTAGGTAATAATTAAATATTTCTCTTCCTAAGTTCATCGGTGTTTCAGCTTTGGGATACAGTTGAGCTTCGTCAATTATTGCTTTGTATTCATCTTTCATCATAGGATTATTTAGCCACTTAGCAAAAGCATTGCCCATAGCGGTGGCTTTAATAATATTACGGTTACGTATGGCATCAACCTGGTCCTGGGCAGAATTGGCAAAGGATTGAGCAACTGCCGCTGCGGCGGCATCTTCCGGTTTGATGCCCATTGAATAACAAGGTTTGTCTCTTTTAGTATCTTTGTTTTCAGACATATTTTTACCTATTTATTGTGAATAATTAATAATTGTAAACAGTTCAGTTATTGTCGTCTTTTATAGGCTTTTGCTGAAAAGCTGTTTTTACTTGGCATAACCAATATATTAATTGATTGATATCCTCAATTGTTAACTTTGACTGAAGGCTTTGGCAAGTATTGTCAACTAATAATGGAGGCGTACTGATATTAACTGCCAGACTGATAGTGTTTTGCTTTTTGTTGTAGCAAAATGACCATTTATTATTGGCTGAATCTGATTTTTCTGAGCTAAAGGTTCCGCTCATGCAGCTGGAAATTCCTATACTATTATTGTTAGAACTCATTATGTTATCCTTGCTTTTTTTGTTAACAAAATATAAGCTTAATAGGATATAGCTCTTAGTAATTAATAACTTAAAAGTTGATGCTAACTACTAAGGATTTTTTCACAAGTAGATACCATGGCGGTATTCGCTAGAGTCTGTGATGCATATTGATTAGAGGTATTATTTAGCATGGTTAATGACAATGCATTAACTAAACTACCGAGCGACAGTGTTCGCAAGGTGTTGACACTTTGTTCTTGCACTTCATCGTTAATTTCTTTACTAATTTTAACATTTTCATCAGTAGGCATATGATTACCCTTTTCTATTTCAAACCGTTTGTTCCAAACATGAATTTGCTGAGGTAGAATACAGTTATGGTATTTAAAAAGTGTGTGGCAATACCTAAGCTGTAGACGATACCTCAGCTGTTTTTAGTTATTGACCTTTATTCTGCGCAAACAGTTTAGTCACACCCAGTGTTGTAGCGGCTTGATAGGTTACATTGGCTTGCTGCTGAGCGTAGACGGCATTGGCGGCAGCCATGGCAACGGAGTTACCGATGGTTTGGTACAAGCTGCCCATTGCCATGGCAGGCGCTTCGGCTAATACTTTGGTATTGGCAATGGTAACGGAATCGACGACTTGGCCATTTAATTGATCTGGCATGGTTGTTTTCCTTATTTAACTAAATTATTGAATATTTTGAGGAAAATTAAGGTTTATTTTGCGCAAACAGTTTAGTAACCCCTAAAGTGCTTGAAGCTTGATAACCGACATTGGCTTGTTGTTGCGCATACACCGCATTAGCGGCAGCCATAGCCACGGAATTACCAACGGTTTGATATAAACTGCCCATTGCCATGGCAGGGGCTTCAGCTAATACTTTCGTGTTAGCAATGGTTACGGAATCAACAACAGCGCCATTGACGTTAGTGGGTTGAGTTGGCTCAGCCATGATATTTCTCCTGGTTTAATTGATAAATGTTAAATTGGTTAGAGCTATGGTTTATTTTGCGCAAATAGCTTTGTTACACCTAAGGTGCTGGATGCTTGATAGCCCACATTGGCTTGCTGTTGCGCATACACGGCATTGGCGGCAGCCATAGCTACGGAATTACCGATGGTTTGATATAAACTACCCATCGCCATCGCGGGCGCTTCGGCTAGCACTTTAGTATTGGCAATCGTTACGGAATCAACAACTGCGCCATTAACATTGGTAGGTTGGGTGGGTTCAGCCATGATTATTCTCCATTAAAAATGACAGTATTAATAAAACGAGGTAGTTAATGATTAAGCATTAGCCTTTATTTTGTTCAAACAGCTTAGTGACACCTAAAGTGCTGGATGCCTGATAAGTGACATTGGCTTGTTGTTGCGCATACACCGCATTAGCGGCAGCCATCGCAACCGAATTACCAATGGTTTGGTATAGGCTGCCTAGTGCCATGGCTGGGGCTTCAGCTAATACTTTTGTGTTAGCAGTAGCAACTGAATCAACAACAGCGCCATTAACGACAGTAGGTTGTTCGGCCATGTTTATTCTCCATTTTTACGATTGAGTAGTTTGATGGGTGTTTATTATTACTAAGTACATTCAATTAATGATTGTTCAAAATGCTATAGCAACACAGTTATGGCATAATTTGCGCCAGTTTTGAAAGCGAGTAAAATAAACTATAACTCACTGATTTTACATGATTTAATTTACTCGGCTTTGGTGTTGTTGAGATAACGATTGAATTATTATATGGAATTATTCGACCTGTTTTTATAATTCTGTGGGCCTATATTGACCATTTTTACATATGATTATTTTCTTTGGCAGTAATTTACATATCTAGTTGCATACGGGTCGTATGAATAACCGCTTGAACCTGGCTATTAGCTTTGGTAGTTTTAAAGCCAGTTATGTGTAGCAGTTGTTGGACGTTAGGGTTATAGACATCCGTAATAATCTGCCTGCAGCCATTTTGGCTGGCATATCGAGTTAGCTTATTAATTGTCAATTTAAGTAACTTGGCGTAAAAGTTCATGGCTGGGCTTGAGTGAAGTGGAGCAAATAAACCAAACTCCGCTGGCAATAGACGTAAGTAAACTAGGAATAGCAGTGGTTGTTTTAATAGGGTAATCACTTCAGCCACAGTTTTATGATTGGATAATATCAACGTTTCGTGCAGTATGTTAGTAATAGGTATTAAATTGATAATGCCACTTGCAGAAATGGTCTGTAAAGAAGCAAGGGCTAAGAGATGTAAACTATCTTGATTACTTTCCTCACTTGCTGGTTCCAACCAATAGTTCGCCAACGCATAGTAAGCAATTGGGCAGGCTTGGGCTAGTTTTTCAAGGCTCAGGTCGTCTTTATAATAGAGTTGCACTCTTAATTTAGTTTGTAACAGCTGCTTGGGTAATAGCATAATGTTATTTTTATAAAATCTGGTCACCCGACAGATAGCAGCTGCACATTATTATAAAACCTAATTTCAAATTATACCCAATGTAGGGTATAGACAAACTAACATGAATTTAACAGGTTATTAATAGCATTAAGACTTTCGTCTTCAGTTGGCTGTGAAGGCGTATTGTTTGGAGCTGCCGCTGTTATTTGATTACTATTGATTATTGATTGATTAATAAGTTCACTTGATTGCTGGGGAAATAATGAAGCTGTTTGTTGCTGATATAAATCTTGTGCTTGAATAAAAAAGTCAATATTTTCTAATGGTTGAGTTGGGGTAAAGCCATCTTCTGAAATCGGCTGAGGCATATTTAACAGCGTAGGTTGAAAGCCTTCAAGATTATAAGACTCTAGTGTTTCATTGAGTAGCTGCATGGCTTGTTCACATAAAGCAGTTGCGGCGTCTTTTTGTAATGCTGTATCTGATTGATCAGTATATAATATGGTCATGAAATATCCTTTATTAAATGAGTGATTTTTTATAATTAGATAAACGAAGTATGAAATCTATTATTTAGAGAATATTCGCTGTATACCTACTATAGTAATTGCTTGATGATTAATATTAGCCTGATATTGACTGAAGACTTGATTCATTGCTGCTAAGCCAACATTGTAGGCGAGGGTTTGATATAAATTACCCATTGCCATTGCAGGTGCCATGCCAACCACAAGTGTCGTGATGGTAGTGACTGCATCAGTTGTTTTTCCATTGACACTGCTGTTTTCTCTATCTGTTCGATTACCATTTGTTTCGCCAGGCATGATATGCTCCTTTCAGTTGAATAGGTGCATTATTAAAGTAAGCAGTTACTATGCCGATTGTTTTTTGGTTGGTGAGATCACATCCATAATGTTATTGAATTAACTATAAAAAATAGTTAGTCAGAATAAACTGTATGACTAAAGCTTACTCAATTGGCAGGGGTTAACTGGATGAAGATGACCAAAAAGGAAATTAGATCGGTTTAAAACAACCGCACCTTTGCAAGGTATCTATTATGCTGTAAACGCTTCGATGATTTTTTCAACCTATAATGCTTGGTTATTTAGGTTGTAGGTTGCTGATGACACTGGCACCAGCTTCACCCACATCTTTTAAATTTTTTACAGCAAACTCGATATTATCTTTAGCATTATTTATAATGTCTTGATAAGCAGGGTTGAGTGGTTCAGCAAGCCATTTAGCCGAAGCGACGCCAATAACCGTCGATTCAATTGTACTAATATTTTTCAGTAAATCCGTTGCACTTTGTACGGCGGCAGCAACAGACTGATTGATGCTCGGCTGTATCAGTTCAGTAGCGCTTTTGGTACTATCTTGCTCGTTACTCATTCATCTTTTGCCTTTGTTTCATCGCATCAAGCACCTGCTCATTTTGTTTTTCAATATACTGATAATATTGCTGAGTATTGTTGACCATCATTTCTGGGTCAGTAATATGATCTAATTTTTCTACATACGCTTGGTTTTTCTCAAGGATAAGCAAAGGAGAAGAGTGGTCTGTAGCGTTTGCTTTGTCCCCTGTGTTGTTTGTTTCTTGCAGTAGTTGGTTCTTCAAATCAGTAAATGTTTGTTGTGCTTTCTTTTCAGAAGCATTGGCACTATTGCTTAGCTCAATACTCAAATCGACAAACGCCTTAAACTGTTTAACTTGCTCTTCTTGAAACTCAGCGATTTTACCTACTATTTTGTTTAGTTCGATAGCCATAACATGTATTATTAGTTAGTACTGGAGTTAAACGTATTATTGAGTATTGTCTGACTCATTTTATAGAGATTTTGTACCAATTGATCCAGATCCTTGTTTTTTTCAGCCTTACAGTTTTGCTCATAGGTTTGATTAAACACTTGGCTGATAAAAAAAGGATTATAAGTTGTTTGGCTATTTTGTTTTTGAAAACGATTGAATGTTGTTTTATCGTTAGATTCAATCGTCTCTTGCTCCTCTGTTACTTCAGTAACAGAGTCACAGGTATAGGTTCCATCATGATTGAGTGTGGCATCAAATTGATAATAAGTGGTTCTGTTCATGGGGCTTCCTTATTAATATGGGTGTTTTCTTCTGTTTCAAGGTTGGTATTCATTTGTTCTAGATACTCGATCAGGTGTGTTTGGTGACATTTTTGTATTTTGTTCATCCCTTGTAATGGGGGCAGTAATCCATCTTTTAGTTGCAATCCACCTAAAATGTTTGTATTAGCAGTTTTACTATTCAACGGTACTGCTTCCATATTTGATGTTATATCGTTAGAAAAGAATGAGTCATGATCTGACTTATAATTAAATGAAGGTGCTGATGTTGAGTTAGCTAGTGTTTGCTTTAACTGGTTAAGGATATTAGTTAGCTTTTGTTGTTCTTGTTGCTTTAATTTAGCCAGACTGTTTGCTGCTGCTTGCTTGAGTTGTTCAGCATGTGCTTCTCCTGAAGACTTTGCTGCATCTGGTATTTCAGTTAAACGTTCTTGTTCAGCCTGCTCAGTGGTGTGGGGGAGTTCGGTTGTCATAGTTAACCTTGTTTTCTATCAGTTTGTGGAAAGTGATTTGGTATAATCTTTAGCCTTATCTGTTGCAATTTTCGTTCTATTACTTTTCTATGTACACCTAACAGGCGAGCGGCTTGAGTTTTATTGCCTTCAGTAATGGATACTGCCTCTTCAACCAATGCATCATGAATAGCCTTTAATTTATTACTGAGTGGCATGGCAATAATTTCTCTGGCTAACTTAGATATAATGGTTTCGTCTGGCTCGCATACAGCGAGTTCTTGTATACAATGAGCTGATAAATAGTCGTTTTCAGCAAGTACGGAAAGTTTGTCAATGGTGTTTTTCAGCTGCCTGATATTGCCTGGCCAACTGGCATACTTAAAAAACTCAAGGGCACAGGGGCTAAAAGTGATGTTGCGTTCTTTTTTAGCAAAATAGTTGACTAGCAAGGGGATATCATCCCGTCGCTCCTCTAAACTGGGTATATCTAATTCAAACAGGTTTAGGCGATAAAATAGGTCTTCACGAAATAGTTTATCTTCAACCAGTTGACTCATATCAACATGGGTGGCGGAGACTATTCGTCCAGTGAATTCAATCTCCTCGTTACTGCCAATGCGGCTAAACCGTCTGGTTTCAAGTACGCGCAATAGTTTCGGTTGGTGAATTAATGGCAGTTCAGCTACTTCATCAAGGAATAGAGTACCATTATTGGCTTGAGCAAAAAAACCATGATGACGTCTGTCTGCACCAGTGAATGCCCCTTTTTCATGACCAAACAGCAGTGATTCAAACAGGTTTTCGGGGATTGCACTGCAATTGACTGCTACAAATTGGCCAAGTCGTTGGCTTAACTGGTGTATAGCATTGGCAAAGAGTTCTTTACCTGTACCGGTAGCCCCCTTTAAAAATACAGGTCGATCACTTTTTGCAATTTTTTGAATTTGGCTAGCTAATTTATGTATTGTAGGGTTATTACCGATTATTCCAGGTAACACTGGTTGTGCTTTATTTTCATATTTATTCACGACGTTTCCCTGTCACTATTATCTGATTCCTACCTGTTTTATTGAGTAGCATTATTTGTATGAGTTTTACATTTCAAAAGAGTAGGCTTCTCTTACACCAAAGATAGTGTAGATAGTTTTGATTGCGTACTTAATGCTTTTGATTTTGTCATTTTTTTCTAAATACTAGAGGGGAAACTTGATAGCTAGCTTTAAATGTGGTTGAAAAATTGGCAGGGTCACGATAACCTACTTCATAGCAAATTTGTTTGATACTTAAATCCGTGGTATTTAACAGTAGTTTGGCTTTGGCCATGCGTTGTTCTCGTAACCAAGCCATTACCCCAATGCCCAGCACTTGCTTAAATGAGGAAGTTAGTCGGTTTCGATTAGTACCCATTTGGATAGCAAGTGTGGCAAGTGAATGGGCATCAGCAAGATGGGCCTGTAAATATTCACAAGTCTTTTTCACTAACACTGTTTCTTTATCAGACATGTCGCACATGTTTGCTGGTGAGTGATTACTTTGATCGTTATTAGTTTGTGTGCTGGCTTCTAAACTGTGGGTTTCTAAAGCTGTTTGGCTCAACTGAGAAGCTTGTATAAGTTGAGTATAATAGCACCAGTAGTTGATGCGTATGTCTAATTCTTCAGGAATAATGGGGTAAGTAATATAATCTTGTGCGCCAGTGGAGAAAGCTTGTTGCTTAGTAAAGTAATTACTACTAATAAGGCATAGAATAATACTACTTTGACAGAGGTTTTTTTTCGCTTGATGAAGTAACTTAAAACTATTTTGGCAGTCAACGATGACTAAGGGAGCATTTTTTTTGCAATGTCTGGTGGTATTGACTCTAAATTGGCCTCATGAGTCAACGATACTATTTGTGTACTTAAATGCTTTATAATACTGTGTTTAAGCTCGTCATTGTAGCTCAGTAGTAGAATTGATGGACATAATAAGCAACACATTGCACTGACCTTTTTCTAGAAAGAATCATTGACAAATAATGACAGAGAGTCATTATTCGTGTTTTATACCCTTTATTAATAGGATGCCTATTTGGTTTTAACACCTAATTATGATTTGGGACTACTCTAAAAGTTAGAAATTATCATTAAATGCGCCTATTATAGTCAAGTCTTTTTACAAAAAAATCTATATACCTTATTTTTAAAACTGGTCACTTTATACCACTAGTTAATGGTATATGGCCAAAATTGTCCTCTTTGATCACTTGAAACCATACATTGCTTATGAATTTATTATAACTTAGCCGTTGATATGGTATTGGCAATCTTATTGCTATAAAAACTATAGGTGATGTATACCCAAAACGTAGGGTTTTTAGGGGAGGCTGTCGAGTGACGAAGCCTCATGAGCCTATAAGTAATAGGTGATTGGGGTGACAGTTAAATGCTCCATGCATTAACTGCATTTCCACCATCCTTGGTGGTCAAGGGCGACGACAACAAACCCTAAAAATCATTCGTGAAGGGTATAAGCAGTACTAAATAGTAATATGCAATTGAAACTAATTTTCTCAAGGAAGAGAATGAAATGCTGCATCAGCTCCCCTTTGTTGATAAGAGTCCTATCGATGAACCTGGTTATACTCGGGTAAATGCCTATTTGGTAAATGATGAAGAAAGCTTGCATCAGTATGCCCAACAGCATGTGTGCCCCTGTTGCCAACATAGATTGTCATTTATGAAATCCAATCAATTGGCCATAGTTAAGGATAATCAAGGCCGACTGGTTATCTCTATTTTGGATAAGTGCTATTGCGGTTTTATGGTGCCTTTTCATGCTATTTTAAATATCTTAGATGACCAATCATATGATGCACATATATTAATCAGTCAACATGAAGTAGTGACTGATGCTGAAAATGACAGGGTGGAAGCAGCGCTGCTTGAGAGTCGCTATTTACTTCATAAAAGGTTGTATCATTCAGCCATCTACCGAATTGATCAACTAATAAACTCCCTTCAGTCAATAGCCTTGTTAGCTTTTTATCGAGGGTATGCATTTGATCAACTGGAGCTATATGAGTCGGCATTAAAAAGCTATGATGATTGTTTAGATCTTGATGCTGAATGTAAAGAAGCATGGCATAACAAGGCGCTTATTCTTAAAAAATTAAAACGAATTAAAGAAGCTAACTTTCATTTGGTTAAATACTGTAAATTATGTCCAGTTAAAACATTGAATGAAATTGATGGCGAAATGCATGACGAAAAACAGTTGTGTAAACCTCTTTATGCTAAAAAGGGAAAGTTTGGGAAAATTACAATAGTACAGACTTCTTGCATGCGTTATTTGGCTATTAATAATGAAGTAGAAGGTAGCTTTTGGCTAACAGATGAAGAAGCCAGTGATGTACCTGCGGGTGACTATGTAGCAGGATTATTACTCGCAGGGTGTCATTTCAATGCTCAATTTCAGCAGACTAAGGGGCTCATTTTGGGTTTAGGCGCAGGAGCTGGTGTCATTGCCTTATTGGCAAATTTTCCTAAACTGCATCTTGATGTCGTTGAAATTGACTTTGATGTTATCATGCTTGCGTGTTGTTACTTTCCCTTATTAAATGAATATATAAAATCTGGCAGATTAAGTTTGATCTGTGATGATGGTCTTGATTATGTCACTAAAACCCAGCAGCATTATGATTTTGTATTGTTGGATATCTATCAAGGTGATCATCAGTTTGCCAAAAAGCTAAGAGAAGTTAAATTTTTGTGCAGAATTAATGAACTAACGAGGTTGGTTGGAGTGAATTTACTTCCTCTAGATAGCATTCATTCCTATGAAAGGATTACTGAGGATTTTAAAAGTGCTGGAATTCAATTAAAGCAGTGCTATCCTACAGGAAATAGGGGGGATGATAACGATAATCTTAAAAAAATGTCGTATCAAAATCGCATCTTATACTCTGAGAATATAGATAATATTACTGGTTTTATTCCTTATGCTACAAGAAATGGGTATTTAGAACATGCCTTTAGGCGAGACTTTAGCAATATGGTTAATAGATGCGAATATTTTTAAAATAGATGAATACTTTATATGAGGTTTTAAAGAAAAAATCATCCATTTAGTAAATTTCTTAGTAAAGTTGGCTGACAATATAAAATGTGTGAACAAGTTATGAGTTATTTGTATAAGTTAATTATTTTACTACTTAGTTTAATGATATTAACGATAGCGATTGATGTTGAAGCCTGTTATGACGATAGCGAAGAAATACAAAAAAAGGCCAGCAATGCTGGCCTTAACTATCAAAAATAATAATACTAATAAATAAGCTAGTTTATCGCTAATTTTCCACTAGCCACGGGTTGTTGACTGTGATCCTTTGCGAAGAAGGTATACATGGTGGGTACCACATATAAAGTAAATAACGTTCCAATGGTCATACCAGTGGCGATTACCAGGCCGATATCAAAACGGCTGGCCGCGCCGGCGCCAGATGCCATCACTAAAGGCACAACGCCTAATACCATGGCGGCGGTGGTCATTAATACGGGGCGTAAGCGAATCGAAGTCGCTTCGATAACCGCTTGATGCTTGCTTAAGCCTTTTTCTATTTGCAATTGGTTGGCAAACTCTACAATTAAAATGCCGTGTTTACTGATTAAGCCAATTAAGGTCACCAAACCGATTTGGGTATAAATATTAATAGTACTGACGCCTAAGGTGAGGGGAATTAAGGCCCCACAAATAGACATTGGCACACTAATTAATACTACAATTGGGTCCCGGAAACTTTCAAACTGCGCTGCAAGCACCAGGAAAATCACGATCAGTGAAAATAGGAATGTATAGAGTAGGGCACTGCCTTCCTGCATAAATTGGCGCGATTGACCAGAATAATCTTTGCCAAACCCTTGGGGCATTAACTCATTGGCTTTTTGATTTAAAAAGTCCAATGCCTGACCTAAGGACACCCCAGGGAACATAACCCCTTGTAATTTAGCGGCATTTAACTGCTGAAATTGATTCAGTTGATTAGGTTTGCTGACGGAGGTTAGCTCGATAATACTGGCTAATGGAATCATATCCCCTTGTCGATTTTTAATATAATAACGGTTTAACCAGTCAGCGGTATTACGACTGCTTAAATTAGCCTGGGGTATTACCTTGTAACTGCGCCCATCCAAGGTGAAGCGGTTTAAACGTCCTTCACTTAAAAAGGTAGATAAGGTTTCGCCCACTTGTTTCATATCAATATTCAATTGTGCAGCTTTGTCACGATTAATATTGATTTGCAACTCTGGCTTGTTAAATTTTAAATCACTGGAGATAAACATAAATAAGCCACTTTGCATCGCTGCAGCGACTAGCTTTTCACTGACTTGGTGGATGGTTTGATAATCAGCTGTACTGTTGAGAATAAACTGAATAGGTAAACCATCGCCAGCACCAGGTAAAGGCGGTAAGTTAAATGAAAAGATTTGCAGTCCTGCTATTTGATCCAGTTTTTGTTGTACCAAGGGTTGTATTTGCTGTTGACTACGTTCCCGTTGGTCCCAAGGTTTTAATAGCATGCCGGCAATCGAACTATTAACGGTACCCATGCCATTTATCATAAATGAGCTGTCGTATTCGGGAAATGAATTAAATATATTTTCATAGAGTGACGTATATTTATTCATATACTCCAGGTTGGCATATTGGGGGGATGATGAAGAAATAAAGACAATGCCCTGATCTTCTGTTGGGGCGAGTTCACTTTTCGTCATCAGAAATAAAAAAGGAATGCTAACCAAGACAGTAATTGCAAATAATACAGTCACTGGCCGATAATTTAGTGCACCTGATAATGAACGCTGGAACCGTTGTTTGAGGCGGTCAAATAAATGGTCCAGCTTTTGTGCCACTTTGCTTTCATGGCTTTTATCCTGTAGCAGCTTAGAGCACATCATTGGTGACAGCGTTAAAGCGATAACACCCGAAATAATAACAGCGCCTGCCAAGGTGAAAGCAAACTCGGTAAATAATGTACCCGTTAAGCCGCCCATAAAACCGATAGGTGCATAGACAGCTGCCAAGGTAATTGTCATGGCAACCACGGGTAAAGCAATTTCCCGAGCACCGACAAGTGCTGCATTATAAGGTGACAGGCCTTCTTCAATATGACGGTGAATATTTTCCACGACTACAATAGCATCGTCCACTACCAGCCCAATGGCTAATACCATTGCTAATAAGGTCAGTAGATTGATGGAGTAGCCCATGACTAACATGAAAAACAATACCCCAATCATTGAAAGGGGGATGGTAACTACTGGAATAATGACAGAACGAAAAGCACCCAAAAACATTAGTACCACCACAATAACAATTAAGGTGGCTTCAGCTAAGGTTTTTACCACTTCATCAATAGAGGCATTAATAAATTCAGTTGCGTCATAAACTACTTTGGCTTTTAAGGCATCTGGCAATTGTTTTTCAATTGCCGGCATTGCAGCCCTGACCCGCTTAATCACATCAAGCGGGTTAGCTGAAGGAGTAGGGCTAATCGCCACATAGACAGACTGAATGCCATTAAAAGCCACAAAGCTGTCGAAGTTTTCAGCACTTAATGTTACTTCAGCTACATCTTTTAATCGTACCAGAGAATCTGCCTGGCTTTTAATAACCATGTCTTTAAATGCTTCTACATCACTTAAGTCCGTTTTAGCATTGACATTGGTAACCACCCATTCCCCTTTAGTTTGCCCTGCAGCGGATAGAAAGTTGTTGCTGAGAATCGCTTGGTTAATATCCTGGGCAGACACTTGAAATGCAGCCATGTTGACTGGGTCTAACCATAGCCGCATGGCAAAGGTTTTTTTACCTAATATATCAGCACTGCCAACACCATCAATAGTAGACAGCTTAGGCTGTACAACACGTGTCAGATAGTCTGTGACTTGCTCATTAGACATTTGCTCACTATAAAAGCTCATATACAACAGCGCTGTACCACCACTGGTTTCTTTAGATATCACTGGTCTGTCAGCAGCATCGGGCAACTCATTTTGCACCTCTGCCACTTTGGCCATGATCTCTGTCAGTGCACTGTTGGTATCGTAACCTAAGCGTAAATACGCTTTTACACTGGAAGCACTTTGCATACTGGAAGAGGTGATGTAATCAATCCCTTCTGCACTGGCAATAGCCTGTTGAACAGGTGTGGTAATAAACCCCTGAATCACATCAGCATTGGCACCAGCATAGGTGGTTTTAATGCTGATGACGGAGTTTTCGAGTTCGGGGTACTGTCGTATTGTTAAATTTTCAAAGGCCTTTGCACCCAGCAATATGATCAGTAAACTGACCACTGTTGCAAGCACCGGCCGCTTGATAAATATGTCAGTAAATTGCATAGCATTTCCCTGCAATTAAATTTTTACATCATTATTAATAACAATGCGGGCGCCATTACTTAATTTAAGTTGACCTGAGGTGACTATTTGATCGCCTGCTTTTAATCCTTCTAATACCGCTACGTTGCCATTTTGTTGAGGCCCGGTTTTTATATATTTGCGGTTAACAACCAAAGCAGGTGCCTCATTTTTATCTGCTTCTGTCGTTGAATTAGGGCTGGAGTTGTTAGCTGGTTTACTGTCTGTCGCTTTATTAGTTTGCTCTGTAATGATAAACACAGAATCACCATACAAGCTGTATGTCACAGCAGTGACAGGCACAGTTACCACTTGAATGGATGCTTTTTCTAAAACAGCTAAGTCAGCAAACATACCAGGAATCAGTTTATGATCAGCGTTATCTACATTGGCTCTGACTAAAATGTTCCGGGTATTGGGGTCGACTTTTGCATTTAGTGCAGACACTTTGCCAATAAAATGCTTATCTGGGTATGCATCAATATCAAATCTTACTTGCTGTCCTACATAGAGTTTGGGGTAAAACTGCTCAGGTAGACTAAAGTCAACATATAATGAGTCGATATTTTGTAGGGTCGCAATACTGGCTCCTGCATTGATATATTCCCCTAAATTGATTAAGCGAATGCCTATTTTGCCAGAGAATGGGGCTCGGATTTTCTTTTGGGCAATAATGGCTTTGGTTTTTTCCATGTTAGCAATAGCTTCTTCCAGTTCAGCACTGCTTAAGTCAAACTGGGTTTGTGGAATGGCTTTTTTTGTCAGTAGCTGTTTATCTCGAGTGTAATTAAGCTTCGCCAGCTTGAGTTGGGCTTGCTGGCTTTTAAGGGTTGCCTGCTCAACTTCATCATCAATTTGTACCAGTAATTGGCCTTTTTCAATGAGCTGGCCTGATTCAAAATGAATCGATTGCACCATACCACTCACTTCAGTGGCTAGCTCTACACCATTGACCGCTTGTAAGGTACCAATTGCATGGATTTCTGGTTGCCAGGTTTCGGCTTGGCTTTTAGTGGCTGATACGGTTATTGGTGGCGGTGTAAAGTTAGCAAAGTACTCTCCAACCATTTTTTTTTCGAACACTTTATAACCGAAAATACCGCCAAAAATGATGGTCAGTAACAAAACCATTATGGCTAAGCGTTTAAACATGTATAGAATCCCTGCAACAGCAATAGGTTGAGAACAAGACGTAATTTTCTGTGTAGTCTATAAAAAGCGTATTTGTTGTATTGTTGTGGAAGTGAGGTATTGTTTAAATCATGATCCATGAATATCCTAATGTCATGTAAGCCATAGCACACAATAGGCCGTGTGGCTATAGGCAGTTACTATACCTCATGTATTTTATAATAAGCAACGCTATGCCAGTATAAGACCTTAGTGTGGAGAGGTGGTGTCGCGAAAGGGTATTAGAGAATAAATATAGAGCAACAGGATATTTTTCCACTGCTCTATAAGGCCATTCATGGCCTTTAGAGCTTTTGCTGTTCCCAACAGCAGTTCCAAAACACCCTATTACTCCATATTCTCAGTTTTTGGACTAAGCAGGCTTATCGTAAAGGTTAACGGATATGGGGTAACAGGGTATTCTGTAGCTAAGACATGGATGTCTTTTTAGCTTTTGATGGGGCAGGGAAGACCCTTCAAGAGCGGAGGAGGAATAGCCTGTTATGCCATATCGGACACTAGACTTACTTTTAACATTTTAGTGACACTGGGGAATGGAGAGTAAAAGGGAGGGAAAAATGCGTATTGGCTGTCTGTGTGCCATTGGCGTACTATATTGCACCTGATGTATCGGCTTTCTTGATAGCCGACATGATTACATTGGAACTCATTAAAAGGTACTGTTAATGCGCTTTAACGACAAACTTAGGCTTGCCTGGAAGAAAAACAATTCTTTAGTGTGTGTGGGGCTTGATCCTGACTTATCAAGGTTGCCTGCTGGTTTGGCGCAACAACGAGAGTCTATTTTTGAGTTTAATAAAGCCATTATCGATGCTACCCATGATGTAGTTTGTGCTTATAAACCGCAAATCGCTTATTTTTCTGCGTACTCTGCTGAAGAACAGTTAGAACAGACCATCCACTATATTAAGACCCATTACCCTGATATTCCTGTTATTTTAGATTCAAAAAGAGGTGATATTGGTAGTACTGCCCAAAAGTATGCAGTGGAAGCATTTGAGCGCTATCAGGCAGATGCTGTGACGATTAACCCTTATATGGGGTTTGATTCTGCTGAGCCGTTTTTAAACTACCAAGATCGGGGGGTGATTTTACTGTGTAGAACTTCTAACAGTGGCGCGGGTGATATTCAGGATTTAATTGTTGATGGTGTGCCTATTTATGAAAGGGTGGCTGATTTAGTTGCTAATCAGTGGAATAAACACAACAACTGTTTACTGGTAGTCGGTGCCACCTGGCCTGAGCAAATGGCAAAAGTTAGAAGTATTGTGGGGGATATGCCCTTTTTAGTCCCTGGGGCCGGTGCTCAAGGGGGGGATGTTGAACAACTGGTAAAAGCAGGCAAAACAGAGGATGGCACAGGACTGATTGTGAATTCCTCAAGAGGTGTTTTATATGCCAGTAATGGACCTGACTTTGCCGAAGCGGCACGAAATGAAGCGATTAAGCTTCGGGATTTAATTAATCAATTTAGGTAAGGTGTTTTTAGTTCCTATCTCGATATTTACAGGATGTCGCGAAAGCCATTCCCCCTTTGAAAAAGTGGGCTAAAAATACTCTTATACCGCTGTCGCTGTCGGCGTAGAAGCTTGAGCAAATCCTTGCTTACGATAGCCCAATAACAGCATCAAGCCAATAATCAGTACAGCAGCAACTGACACAGCGCTTAGTGGAAAAGTGCTGGTGTGGGGGAGTTGACCAGCCAGGTAGCTGATAGGCGCTGCTAAGGCCATTTCAACGAAAAAAATCAGCCCAGAGGCTGTGCCTATATTATCTTTAATGTTTCGTAACGCAGTGGTTTGACAGGCAGGAATAAAAATCCCCATACCCAATTCGTAAAGGAACATACCGACTACATAACCAGCCACTGCTTGGCTGCTTTGTAATGTATCCATCACAAAACCTAGCCCTGTAATACAAGCCAGGCTGGCACCAACTGCCATCATACCAAAAGTGATGTACAATACACGTTGTATACCAAAACGCTCAATGGTTCGAGAGGCTAATAAGCTACCCAGCACATAGCCTGTAATCATGATGGCTACACAATAGCTGAATTGCTGAGTGCTAAACCCAAGGTGACCAATAAACACAAAAGGAGCTGCGGCAATAAACACAAATACACCAGAGAAAGCGATGGCTGCCATCAATGTATAAAAACAGTAGTGGCGGTCTGTCAAAACAGCTAGAAACCGTTGGTATAGGTTTATTTCCGCAGGGGCACTTGGCTGAGGTGAGTGAGTTTCTGGTACAAATAACCACACAACTGCCATCAGCAGTGTGCCAAGAATCAGCATTAATTTAAAGTTAGCTTGCCAGCCAAACAGTTCTGCCACAGTACCGCCAATTATAGGTGCAATAGCTGGTGCAATCGCCATACAGCCACCAATCAGCGCAATCATTCTGACTTCTTGCTTACCCTCATAAAGGTCTCGCACAATGGTGCGAGACAATGCAGTACCAAAACAGCCAAATACTGCTTGAAAAAAACGAGCAATAATAAAAAGCCAAATATTTTCGGTTACTAAAATGGCTACTGTTGCCAGTAAGTACACAACGTAACCTGTAAGAAGGGTTTTTTTGCGACCAAATCGATCAGCTAATGGGCCAACAATCAACATTGATACGGCAAAGCCCAGCATAAAAATGCTGATCGTCCATTGCGTTGTAGCTGGCGACGTGGCAAAGCTGGCACTGATGGTTGGTAATGAGGGAACAAATAAGTCAATCGACAGGGGACCAAGAGCAGTACAAAACACCAGAATTAATAACATGATGTTAGGACAACGACTAAAATGACGATACACCATTATACATCCTCTTTACGGCTACCCTTGTGCTAGGGTTCTAGCCTATTCGCTTGTGGCTTTTATGACTGCTGATGGTTTGGTTGCTTTTTGAGCAAGCTAGTAGCAACATCATGAAAAAAAGAGGGGGATAATGCCTATCTTGCGGTCGCCTTACTATGCGTAAAAACCCTATAGAGGTGGCCTGCCCATTAAAAGTAGCTGTATCTGCCAGTAATCGGTATGCTTGAGGATATAGCGGTATCGCTTTTTGGTGATTACTTGATCATTTTGTAGATGGTTTTTGTAGATAGTGAAGGTTTTAAAACACCCATTATGGTTTCAATTTATGATATTAAGCCGAAATTTCAACAGTGCTTGTTGCCTGTTTTGCACTTATTACACCGTGCCCAGATAACCGCCAATCAAATCACCCTGACAGCGATAGTTTTATCATTCATTATTGGTGCTGCATTTTGGCATGCTGATTCTAATCCTTGGCTATTTTTAGCGCTGCCTATTGGTTTGTTTATTCGAATGGCCTTGAATGCCCTTGATGGTATGATGGCGCGCACTTATAACCAGCAGTCCAAGCTTGGAGAAGTGCTTAATGAGGTGGGGGATATTATTTCGGATTGGGTCATTTTTTTACCGCTTTTAAAGTTTTTTCCTGAGCAGCTTTATTTAGTGGTTGGTTTTTTAAGTTTAAGCATATTAAGTGAATTTGCTGGTTTATTAGGCAAAGCTATTGCGAATGAGCGTTGTTATGATGGACCTATGGGGAAGAGTGATCGGGCATTTGTGGTGGGAGCTTGTGGATTAGCACTATTTTTAGATTGGCCAATAACAGCATATGGCTTTTGGATATTTTTAACGGTGAATAGCTTATTAATGTTGAGCATCTTTTTTAGGATAAGGCGAGCATTGCAGAGTGCATCGGGATAGTCTAGTAAGTGGTCGTAAATAGTAAGCCACCAGCAATGGTGGCTATGAAGTAATTAATAGAAAGTCTAGTTACTTGGAACGGGTTAAGCCTAAAGAAATGAGCCCCAGGGCAAGCAGTAAGAGAGTGGCTGGTACAGGCACTTGACCACGCACAGCCCCTGGAGGAAATTCATTATTGTGGATGTTGACATAAAAATCACCTGGGTTGCTGATAATCATGGCTACATCAGCAACATTGGCTGTTAGGGTGTCAATTAAGGTACCGGCTCCACCACTGGTCGCAATACCTAAATTAATAAATACACCAGCATTAATTCCCGCAGGGCCATTAGGGCCATGGATATGCATAGCAGTAGGTGCTGCGATGTTGAAATATAAAAAGTTCCACGAAATAACTCCAGTGACATCATTAAAGGAAATGGTACCAAATGCACTGCCATCAGGATCACCACTTGCTCCTACTTCTTGTCCGCCATCCATATTAATTGACTGAGTTATCATGGTTGCTTGGGTGTTAAAGGAAAATGACAGTGTGGTGATGATGAACGCCCTAAGTAACCAAGTGAAAAAGTGTTGATTTAGCATAATGGCACGACCTCATATTATTGTTCCTTATGAGTAACGGGCAAGATGTAAACCATAATGATAAAAAGCTATGTTTTTAAATAGTTAGCTGATCGCTAACACTGACAATAAAAAGCAGTGTAAAAGAATACAGCAGAAATGACTAATAGGTTAAGTTAATCATTCGACAAAGTGTAAGTTTTATTGAATATGGGTGCTGGAATCTTTAACGGTAGGCTGGCTATACTATAGCTATACGAAGTTGCGTTATTAAGCATGAAGGCTGGTAATGACTAGTTGGCAAAAAATAAGACACTATTTTTTGATCAGTAGTTTTGTCGCTTTATTGTCTATATCGATAGGTGGAATACCTGTATATGCTGATGTGTTAATCCCTAAGCGTGCACTGATATTATATATTCCTGACAATGATGGGATAATTGTTTCATATAGTAAAGCTGTGTTTGAAGAGCTCAATAAAAGAACAGGTATTAACATTAAAATCTATAAGCTTCCTAGTGAGCAAGTATTGGTAAATGCTAATAATGGTAACGGAGATGGTGTTGCTTTGCGAGTGATCAATATTGAAAAGCAATATTCTAATTTGAAACGAATTAATGTACCTATTATTACCGTACAACATGTTCTTTTTGTTAAAAAATTACACGTTGCTAATAGTGTGAATGATATGACATATTTGAATGAGTTGGTTGTGAAGAATAAGTTTCTTGTTGGGTATTTAAAAGGAAGCCAAAAAGCAGAGTCAGAGTTGGCGAAGCTAAGCAAAGAAAATAAAGTTGCATTGAATAATCCTATGCAGGCATTTCAGCTGCTAAAAATTGGAGAAATAGATCTTTATCTTGCAGGGCCAGGTATTACTAGTCGATCTATTTTAAACAAATACTTTCACCGAAGTGGAATACAGGAACTTGGCATTTTCAGCCAGTTTCCTTTATACCCTTACCTACATAAAAAACACGAAAAATTAATGCCACTATGTGAAAAGGCATTGAAATCAATGCTTGATGATGGCACCTTAAATAAGTTTAGAATGTCATTAGAATTATCAGCTTAACTTTTATTTGTTATTCAGTTTTTATCAATAGCTTGTTTTTTCTTGTAATCAAGATGGCGTAAAGAATGGTGCTATTGCTTCATTAAGTAGCAGCTATTGCTTAATGATTGATGGTTGCTTAATACCTATGATCAAAAAATGATTTGCGGTACGGAGGTTTTATTTTTGCTGGTTAAAATTTTGTTACATTCTGTTTCATAACTTATATATACTTTTAGTGATGTGTGGTTTGATACTTGGGATCAATAAATACATAAATTAAGTACGGGCGAACTACGTTGAAAAAATACTTCTTGCAATGCTGTGAAGTGTTTTTATTAGTATGAGTACTCCCCAAATAATATAATTTTATAAATTAATATAAAGTTGTTTCATTAATTAGTTAGTAGGAATTTACTGGGGAAGGGAAATGTCAGCAGCAAAGAGCACTATTACAACAAATGCATTCCAATACTCTAATCACTTAAGTGGTATGGTAGACCCACGAACAGGCATATATCGTCTACAAGTACAGCTATCCCAATTGCTTGGCAGCTTGCTTATGGGGCCTGAGTTTACTTTTTTTATTCAATATCAGTTTTTAACTAATGAAAACTTAGGTTTTGGTCAGGGCTGGTTACATAATTTAACCCGATTTGATCGTAAAAGTCGTCAGCTTTATTTAGGAGAAGGCCAAAGCTATCATGTATCACCATTTCATACGACAGATGATAAAGAGGTAGAATTAGAGCTACATTATGCAAACTCTCATGAGCTTAGCGCTTATGCACTGGCTAGTGGTGGTATCAGAGTACAATATAAGTCTGGAGTATGTGAATATTTAAACCCAGAAGGTTTCTTGGAATGTATTCAACAACTGGATGGAAGAAGACTCTTAATTAGTTATTACAGCCCTAGCCGAAGAGGAAGAGTAAAGTCGATCACTGATGATCATGATCAGTCAATAGACTTTATTTATAATGAAAGTAGCGTTCAAATAATTAAAAACAACCAAACCGTCATTACATTACATATCCATCATAATGAATTAATACGTGTCGTGCTTGCAGATGGTGCTAGTTATCAGCTTGAATATGCATCAATCAATCATTGTCGAGTCATCAAACAACTCTCTTATCCACTAGGCGCTACTGAATCATTAACCTATGACTCTGAAGGGCTCAGAGCGCCTCAGGGTAGTCCATTACCAACATTACCTGCTGTGATTCACCACCGTATTTTTGGAAATGATATTACCACTATAAATACAACATACGCTTATAGTCGACACAACTATCTCGGCTTTGCTTCTGGGGCAAAATTTGTTAAAAATAAAGATAATTTATACGAACGTACCCACGACTACCGTTATCAGTCTATAGAAAAACGCGACGATCATGTCATTACACGGATTTATAATCGCTTTCATTTACTAATTGCAGAAGAAGTACGTGACGATAGTACAAATATCATTGTATCCAGACGTCAGCTGGAGTATTCAGCTGATTGTACACAACCTTTTCACAAACAGCCTGCAACCTATGCACTACCTGTCAGCGATGTTACTACTTATTTGAATAACCATGGTGAGCAGCGGTCAGAAACTTACCATTATGAATATGACGAGTATGGTAACCTAATATCTTCAACGGACCCGTTTGGGATTATTCAACGTTATGAGTATTATTTAGCACAAGGAGAAGATGGTTGCCCAGCTTCTCCTACCCAAGCCCCCATTTATTTAAAACAAAAGCAAACGATTCCATCAGAAAAATATGCTACAGGAGTTGAGGAATACCTAACCCATCAATACCGCTATACTGCTTTTCCTTGTATTGCTGCGACCAATGAAAACATTATTTCCAATGCTTCACTAAAAGCCTCATCATTTACATTATTAACCGATGAAACAGTGACTACCAATAAGGGGCTGCAAGTTTCTCAACGTGCCATAACATATTTTAATACACCAGATAATTCTTTGTTGCATGGACGTATGGAAAAAGAGGCATTATTAGTTGGAAAACGCAATACAGTCGATCAATTTACTTATCGCCATGTGGGAGATACTATTTGGACCATCTTATACTGTTTTACTGATGGGGAACCACTCTATCAAGAAAGTATTCACCATAATATTAACCATGGTAAAAAAACAACTACTATTGACAAATTTGGTGTGGTCACAACGTTTGAATACGATGTGTTAACCCGACTGAGTAAAGCAGTAACGCGTGCTAATAGTCCTTATCAGGAGGAGTGTAGTTATATTTATGCGTTAGAAATAAGTGAAAAATACTATGTTGTTACAAACACAGCGGCATCTAAGGAAAAAATTATTGTTGATGGACTTGGCCGAGTCAAGCAAGTGATGAAGACGGATGGCTCGGGTATTCTACAAAATCATGAAAGCAGATCCTATAATTCACAAGGTCAGTTAGCTTCTACCACTTTATATGATACAAATAGTAAACAGCAAGAACGGCAATATATCACTTATTTTGAATATAATATTTGGGGGGAAGTGTCTAAAGAAATATTGCCTTCTGGGCTATCACAAATAAAAAAACTAGATAAAGTAGCAAATACGTTGACTCAATATCTAGAAGCGACAAATGGAAAGCAAGCACAGCTAAAAACAACAGAGTTAAATGAATATCAGCAGCCCATTAAAATAACTATAAATGGTCAAGTGATTAAGCAGTTTTATGATGGGCTGGGTCGGCTGATTGAAGAACAGGGTCGTTATGAGGGACCAGTACATTATCAATATGATGTACAAGGACGATTAATACAAGAGTCAATCAATGACATATTAACTATCGAAAAACACTATGATTCAAACTCTCTGGATGAGTGGTTAACCCAGGTGATAGTCAATAATATCACAGTAGGTAAACGTGTTTACGACAAGTTAGGAAGAGTGAGTTCAGAAACAACGTTAGGATTATCACCTACTTATTTTACATATGCTCACCAATGGTCAGAACCGACTCGCATTGAATACCCTAATCAAATTGTCATCGACAAAGAGTTGGATCTTATTCTGGGGCTTCCACTGAAGGAAGTCAGCTCCGATCAGTCAATCAATAATGTATTTAGCTATACAAAACCAACCGGCGAGCTGGCATCGGTAATAAATACCCATTTACAAAGGCGTATGGAATATCAAGCAGATGGGTTACTTAAAACTGAAGCACAGGGAGATCAGCAAATACATTATCAGTACTCCCGACAAGGGAATGTTCTTTCAATAACTGATTTTTTTAATAACACAGAGCAGCGAATGTATGATAGTAGTGGGCGCTTATCAAAAATCATACAAGATCAAAATACTGTTGAGTTTCATTATGATGAGTTTGACCAAGTGAGCAAGGAAGTGCTGATTACTCAGTCAGGGCAGTCAATTATTCATCAATATTTTTACGATAGCTATACGCGACTTACCCGGAAAATATCCCTTGTTGACCATGTCATTATTTGTCGACAGTCATTTACTTATAATTCACAAAACAAGTTAATTAAAAAACAGTTAACGGATGAAAATAACAAGACGACAATTGAGCAATATCACTACGATTTACTGGGTCGATTAAGTGAATATCATACTCATGGCCCAAATTCCCCTCGATATAATGATAACAAGAAGTCCAGCGACACTGAAGATGCTATTATTCAAAAACAGTTGTATCACTACAATCATTTAGGTGATATTGACCGACTTGTCGTGGAATATTTAAAAAATGGTTGTACACATATCAAAACCCAGCAGTTCTCTTACCACAATGAATGCTTAGGGCAGTTACAATCTATTACGAGTAATACAACAATAACAAGCCTTGGCACTGTCACTGATAGCAGTGAGCATTATTCCAGCCAGCAAGAAACACTCGCTATTAGCTATGATGCTAATGGCAATCTCACTCAGGATGAGCAGGGTATGCGATACCAATATAATGCACTTAATCAAGTTACCAACCTGTTTAGTGCTGATGGTGAGCATATTGCAAACTATTTATATGATGGGCTAGGGCAGCAAATCACTTGTCTTGTAGCTGAACAGCCACCACACCAACGCTTATTTAGCCAGCATCAGCAAATCAATGAAGCTCAAGGTGATTGGGTCAGTCGAGGATTAAGTGGGCATCATGGCATGCTACAAAGAACCGTTCAAAGCCAAGCAGGCTTGTATACAGATATGATGGTCACGGACCATCAAAAAACGCCTATTTATTCGATTCATGGAAAGCTTTTTAACAAAATAAGTTATCAGCCTTTTGGTAACAGTCATTAATATACCCAAAACGTAGGGTTTGTAGGGGAGGCTGTTGAGTGACGAGTTCCAGTAGCAGTTTTAAAGTAAATTAAAGTAGCTACCGCAAGTTTTACCGTAGCAGACTTGCCCCCATGAGCCTATAAGTAATAGGTGATTGGGGTGACCGTTAATTGCTCCTGCATTAACTGTATTCACACCTTCCTTGGTGATTAGGAACGACAACAACAAACCCCTTGTGCCCTAGGGGTATAAAAATCATTCGTGAAGGGTATAAAAAAATATCATCAACAGTTAAAAAACTAAATAATACTTTAAATAAGGTAATATTATGGCTTATATAAAACCCATTAACATACTGTCAATGGCAATGAGTAATATAATTATCGGAGCGGCTTTTGCGGGATCATTAGACGCCAACCGCTATGAAATTCAAGATATTCGAGTAGAAACGGATTTAGCTCATGGCCAAGCCTATCAAATTTATGCTAATGGTAAAATGCAAGCACCCGTTTATATAAAAATCAAAGCTATTGATCCTACAACAAGGAAACCTGTTACTATTCCAACCGATGAGTTGATTTCAGCCACTTACTTATTTGGCAAACAGTCAGGATTAAACTTGACTTACAATCAATATTTTTCTGACTCCTCTGATCAACACTGGTTTTATACTGTAACAGAAAATCAATACCAGCATACGGTACCTCGATCAGCAGGTATTGTGCGTCGATCTGTTAGTTCTTCTGCGACGGCTATTCGTAATAATCCTCGGCTAGCTAATGGCTGGTCGCAATTAACCTATTGGGTATCAACAAACGAAACACACTACAGTAAACATGTTTGTGCTGAAATTTCTATTAATAATGGTGAAAAAATTAACAGCTGCGATATGATGTATGATGAGTATGCGACTATTAGCTCAATAGATCCTTTACAATATCGTGCTGAAGATTTTAGTTTTGACTTTCACTATTTAAAAAATACCGACACCTGGTATGTTGGCTATTGGCAGCTCACACCCAAAGATAAGCAAATTAAAATTTATGGTTTAGAATGGGAAAACCCTCTACAGGAAAGTAATCTGTTTTTCCGTGCTATGGATTACTTTCGGCCAGGCGGTAGTTTATTAAGATACAACAGTAATACAACGGCTTATTCATTAATTCTTTATCCCTATAAACCCTCTATTGAATCCCAAACGATTAGTGACTATGTACGTATCTGGAATATTGAGGGTAAAAAACGAGAAGACTACCATTTTACACTGCCTCTCTCGACTAACAACGTAAAGTTTGTACAGGGAAAAGGCAGCTACGATGACTACAAAACATGCATTTACATCACACGAGATCATTGCAGCCATACACGCAAAAATGGGCATTATGTAAACATGACTAGTAATGATTCTTATCATTATGACCTTCGTCCTAAATTTACAGTCCTTGATCAGTTTGGTAATGCTGCTCAACTCAAGCTGGTGGATGGCAACACTAATACTGACTTGGGGTGGGATAATTATCAAATTATGGATGATGAGTAATAACTGTGAAATTAACTAACACTTTTTTTAATCGGACGCTGCCAAGTATATCATCGGAAGACTTACCCAATTTATCTCGGCGGGGGTTTTTGATTAAATCCTCATTATTTGTTACTTCTGCTTCGTTATTAACTACCAGCATTCCTGTTCATAGTGCACTGAGTTTATCTAATAACCATGAACGACCAACGCTGATTATTTTGCAAAACCCCACTCGCTTTACCGGTGAACAATATGATTCTATTGCTCAAGTTTACCATTTAGGTAATGGCTATCGTATATATAACCCTCGATTAATGCGATTTCATTCCATTGACTCGTTGAGTCCATTTAATGAAGGGGGATTTAATGGTTATTGCTATTGCCTCAATGACCCAATTAATTTAGTCGATCCAACTGGGCATATCAGTTGGCAGGCGGGGGTTTCTATTGGTCTAGGGGTGTTAGCCTTAGTCATTGGTGTCGTCACTCTTGGTGCAGGAATAGCCGCATCTGCGGGTTTAATGACTGGAGCAGCGGCCATTACAACAGCAGCTGCATTAAAAGCTGGCTTAGCCGTTACCTCAGGCGTAACAGGTATGATTAGTGGTGGGTTAGGGATTGCCTCTGGTGCAGTAGAAGAAGCAAACCCTACTATTTCAACCCAATTAGGCTATGCCGCTTTAGCATTTGGTGTTACTTCTGCTGTTACGGGTATTGGTTCGCTGATTGCTGGGGCTAGAGCAACAGCCAATGCTAGCAGTCAATTAATTCGAAGCCCACTAACTCCCAGTTTAATTGCTTCTCCAAAATCTGGACAAGTCACTTTAAAGCTAACAGACAGTATCGCCTACTATAATCCAAGATTTGTTGCAAAAACGCTACACCGGGCTTTTCATGGCAGTGAGCCCTTTCAGCGAATTGCTATCACGGGTGATAAAGCACCCACTTTATTTAGAGGAACGAACTTTTTATCAAACTCATATGCTCAGCAGCTATCAAACCAAACAGGAAAACAGGTTATCGAACTTGCTCGGAGAGGAAGCGCTGCTATACCACAGTCAAGAAGAGCCAGCAGTGTGCCCAGCATTATTAATGCATCCACTGCTATTACTAAAAGCCCAATATGGACACCTGCTCGATATTTTGGCTTATCCCGTGTGATGTACTCAAGTGGCATGATCGGCCGATCATTATTAGCAGAATAAATTAACTAACAGCACCTATGGTGGGTATCAGCTATTTTTTATAGGGAGCCAGAATGACTTAGCAGGAGAGTGACATGGTTTATAGTTGGTTTAAAGCGATACTGACTACTCTTTGCTTCTCTGGCATGATAGTGGTTCAGGCAAGCCCGGTCGTCACCATTGCTTACGAAGATACGCCACAACCACCTTATTACTTGGGAAAAGGCTCGATGGTACCTAAACAGCGGCCAGGGATTACAGTTGAGTTATTAAATCACATTGCAGAACGCTTAGATTTTACAATTAACTATCAGCGTTATCCTTGGTCTCGTTGCTTAGCCACACTGGGAAGCAATCAAGTAGATGCTATTTTTCATGCCAGTTTCAAGCAAGATCGAATGAAGCTGGGCGTTTATCCTATGAAGAATGGCCAACTTAACAACCTTAAGCGAGTTCACCGTAAAGCTTATTCTTTATACACAATTAAAGGGTTTGACTTGAAATGGGATGGAAAACAGTTTGTGAACTTAAAGGGCTCAATCGGTGTCACTCATCAATATGCTATAGCCAATCAGCTAGAATCAATGGGAGTGGAAATTGATAAGGCTTATGATTCATACACACATCTGCGAAAGCTGATGGCGCGACGTATCGTAGGAATCGTTGACTTAGAAAATAAGGTTGAGCCCATCTTGTCTCAAAATAAAAGACAATTCTCTCAAGTCATCAAGGTGTCTCCACCAGTGTCTACCAAAGATTACTATCTTATTTTTTCTCATAAATTTTATCAGGCTAATAAAACGCTTGCGAATGCCATTTGGGATGAAATTCATATGGCACATAAAACAGGTGTTTATACTGAAGTTGCTAAAAAATACTGAGCTAATAGTTTCTCGATATCACTGGTCATAAATAAATAACGCGAAAATAAAAAAAGGCCTTTAAAAAAGGCCTTTTTATGTTTACTTAGTTTTGTTAAGCCATCGCAGCTTTAAAAGAACGGCGGCGATTTCTAATAAATGGCACTAATGCAATACTCATTAAAAATAATGAGATGGTTGCTGGCGTGTTAATGGGGGTAGTGGTTTGATTGGCTGCATCATACCAGCCAGATTGAGTGAAGGAGAAGTTTTTTAATGAACCATCAGCATTATAAGCAAAGCTACTGCCGATACTTGGGTGGTACCAAATGCCTATTTTTTCATCAAAGGCAACACCATCCCAGTCTGCAGTGTTGAATAATGAGTTGATTTGGGTTGTATCTAATTCAAAATTGAATGTTCTTTCTGTGCCATTATCTGAAACGTTAATAAAGTTGGCACCCGTTGAAGCAATATAGTTTTGGTTGTGTCTCCAGGTGTTGTAGGTGCTGTTGCCATTGTAGATATAGGAGGTAAGTGTACCTGTTGCTAGATCTCCGTACATAATGGCATATTCATTAACATGACCTTTAGGGTCTGGACCATCACTCACAACTAGCCAAAAACCATCAGTATACTGGCCATTGGCTTTTTGAGTTGTTGATTGCCAGCTAAAAGTTTGGTTATCTGAATCATAGCGAGTTTTTAGATTGGTTATTTTTCCTCCAGCAGGGTTGCTAGCAGGGTTGTTAACTTCAAACTCATAAATAGGAGCAGCAGCTGCGTTGCTTGAATAAATAGCGGTTAATGAAACAACACCAACTAGAAGTTTACCTAATGATTTAATCATAGTTATAACCTACTTCAATTAAGTGATTAATTAAGTTATTTTGCTACAAGTGTTACTTGCTTATATGGTTAGGCAAAAAGCATACCAATATAATTTTGCAAGGTAACTGATTGATTTTAAATAAATTTATAATTTTAAAATAATGTGCTGTATTATTTTAAAATAGTTTTTTATGCTTGTATAATAAACTGTTTTTTGAAATATAAGACTTTTGTATTGTTAGCTACCTCTAATAAGGTGAGTATTGGTGACTATTTATTGAGCGCTGTTGTTTGGGCTACTAATGAGGTTTATGTAAAATTGCATGACATTTTTTGAGTAGTTATTTATTTAGTTTTGACTCAAAAAAATAATTAACGGGTTGTTGCTATATTTAGTATGGATCATTAGCGAAGAGTATACGTTTATATGGATAGACTTAAGTTCGCTAACGAAAAAAAATCCTCGATTTAAAAAAATGCGGCAATAATTTTTAGCTCATCAATTTTAGATTGGTGTAGTTTTGGGTAAATAGCGTTCCTGACCATTTGGGCTAAACTTGTAAGCAATTATTAGAGCTGTTCCTAAACCCTGTACAAGTGAGCTATTAAGGTGAAGCCTGATGAACAAGTTATCAACCAACTTCTGGTATATGCTAAAGGTAGCTACCATTTGGTTATTGGTAAGCCTATCGTGGAAGCTGGTTGCAGGCCCTAAGGATTTGTTAATTATTCATAGCTATAGTCGATCAGGTTCTTTCACGTGGATTGATGACCAAACCAATGGTATCAAATCAATGTTTGGACAAAGTGGCTATCGGTTTCATGAGTTTGAGCTGGCTACTAAAATGATTCCGGAAAGTCAATTTGAAGAAAAAGCAAATGCTGCATATAAAATGGTTAAGCAGGTCAATCCAGGACTGGTTTTTTTAACTGATGATAATGCACTCAAACTAATGGTACCTAAAATAGGAAAAGATATTCCAATCGTTTTTGCAGGAGTCAATGGAAATATTCGAGTTGATTATCCATGGTTGCTGAAATACGCCAATGTTACGGGAATTTTAGAAAGGCCTTTAATGAAAAGAACAATCTTTCAAATGAAAGATGCGTTGAATCTAAGCCTAAAAAAAGTACTTATCATCATGGGAACCAGTGCTACTGGAAAAGCATTTTTTAAAAATGACTTAAATGGTCAAGATACATTTAGACTGGTAACCATTGATGTTGATGTAAGACGGTCAGGCAAAATAGAAGAGTGGCATAAATGGATTACTGAAAGTAAAAAAGAAGGGTATAACTTATTGCTGGTAACAAATTTTTATGCACTAACTGATTCTAATGGCAATAAAGTTGATGTTGAAAAAGTAGCTAATTGGATATCAAATAATTCCCCATTACCTGCATTTAGTGTCCATACGGGGGTAGTAGGCAAAAATAAACTAATTGGTGGTATGGTAATAAATGGTGTTCATATGGGTGAAGCCGCTGGTATGCTAGCATTAGATATTTTGAAAAATAAAAAATCAGGCGCTATTTTTTATAAAACTCTGGATAGAGGTCAGCTTATTTTTAGCAAACATCAACTAGCTAAGTGGAATTTAGCAGTAGATAAAAGGTTTATAGATGAAGTAGTGATGGTAGATTAGCTTCCAGCTCTACACTAACAGCCACCCCAATCACCTAACATTTGGGCTAAACTTGTAAGCAATTATTAGAGCTGTCCCTAAACCCTGTACAAGTGAGCTATTAAGTCAAGTGATTGGTGAAGCCTGATGAACAAGTTATCAACTAACTTCTGGTATATGCTAAAGGTAGCAACGGTTTTGTTATTGGTCAGTCTATCGAGCAAGCTGATCGCAGGCCCTAAGGACTTGTTAATCATCCATAGCTATAGTCGAGCAGAGTCAAATAAGTGGGTAAGCGAGCAAAGTCAAGGGATAAAGTCAGGGTTTGCTAATAGTAGCTATATATTTCATGAGTTGGAAATGGGAACGAAAAAGCTCCCAGTAGATCAGTTTGAAGCGAAAGCGATAGAAATTTATGAACAAGTAAAGGCAATTGATCCTGTTTTAGTCTTTATCACCGATGATAATGCACTGAAACTCATGGTGCCTAAGCTTGGCAAAGACATACCAGTAGTTTTTATGGGGGTCAATGCGAACATTCGGTTAGATTACCCTTGGTTGCTTGAGTATCCAAATGTAACTGGTATTTTAGAACGACCATTAATTAAAAGAACTATCTTTTTAATGAAAGAATCACTCAACTTAAAGCCAAAGAAAGTGCTATTGCTGCTAGGGACAAATCAAACAGGTAAAGCCTTTTTAAAAATTGAATTGAATAATCAAAAAACGTTTAAGCTGGTTTCCTTTGATGTGGATGTAAAGACCTCTGGTGAGGTTGAACAGTGGAAAAAGTGGATAAAAGCTAGTAAAAGTGATGGATATGACTTTATTTTGGCAACTACTTTTTTGGGGCTAACCACTATTGAGGGTAACAAGGAAAATACTGAAGGGTTTGTAAAATGGATGTCAGCTAATTCTCCAATTCCTGTATTTACGGTTCATACTGATGTGATCGGACATGATAAACTAGCGGGCGGCATGGTTTTATATGGCGTTTTATTTGGAGAAGCCGCAGCAAAAATTGCTCACGAAATTCTTGGAAATAAGAAAAAACCTAAAAAAATACCATATAAAACTTTAACTCAAGGTCAGTTGATTTTTAGCAAGCAGCAACTGAAAAAGTGGACTTTAACTGTGGATAAAAGCTTTATGGATGAAGTTGTGCTACTTGATTAATTCGCGTTGAAAAGCGACAGCATGCCAAGGAGAGCTTATGGACATTAATGGACTGACTGATTTTTTTATGTGGTGCACTATTTTAAATGCAGGGTTCTTGGTTTACATTGCTCTCATGTGTGTACTCTTTCCTAACTGGATTTATCAAGTACAGAGCAAATGGTTTTCAATATCAAAAGAAGCCTTTAATATCGTTGTTTATGCATTTGTTGGGCTGTATAAACTATTCTTTATTGTATTTGTTCTGGTACCTTATTTAGCATTGCTGATCATAGAGTAATTCTTTGAGGGTGAATCATGGCATTACAAGAAAATAAACTACATATATCGCTATTGTTGATTAGGTTAACGGTTTTTTTGGTCATGTTAATGTGGACATTAGATAAGTTTATTAACCCTGAACATGCAGCCAAGGTATATGAGAAATTTTATTTTATTGCTGGTTTGGGTCACCTAACCATGTACGTGATTGGTTGTGCTGAACTGGTAGTGCTATTGCTATTTGTGGTGGGTTATATGAAAAAATATAGCTATGGTGCCGTATTATTTTTTCATGGCGTTTCTACTTTTTCTTCATTTAAACAGTATTTGCATCCCTTTGAAGGAGCTAATCTCCTTTTTTTTGCTGCTTGGCCAATGTTGGCAGCTTGCTTGGCCTTATTCATATTACGTGATAGTGATAAAAAATTTACAGTAAATTAAAGGTGCCCTAACGTCAGTAAGAGTCATTCAATAGGGAAGCGCAATCCACTATAGGTTTTGTGTATACTATAACCTAGTTCTATAATTTCTCAGCTACTAATGAAACGAATAACCAAGGATAGTAAACCAAAGGATGGGCAATCATAATGAAATCAAGCATGATACTTCTATCAATACTCGGTTATAGTATGTCTTTTGCCTCATTTGGCGAATGTAAAATCGATCAAGGCTCTTTTACCTTATCTACACATATGGTGCAAAAAGCAGTTGAGGGTTCTGAGGATGAGCAAGTGAGAAATGCCTTTGCTAATGATAACTGTATTATTACCAAAGGCTGGCAAAAAGGCGGTGATATACCTGAAAACTTACCCGCAAAAGCAGAACATATTACCGTTAAAGTGCCAGGCTATTCTACCTGTTATATATTTGATCATCCTGACTTATTTGGTGTTTTTAAGACAGTTTGTAGCTAAAAATATGTACGCCTTGTTAGTAGCAAGGCGTAGACTGTAGAATACAATTTAACTGGATAACATAAAACTGAATAGTGCATCCGTAAGGCTGGATAACAGCCTTCTATAGCCAAAGTGAATGGTTTTTAGGGGCGGCCGTCGAGTGATGAAGCCCTATGAGTTTATGTTTTTATAAATGATTAGGGTGAAGAGCGGCGACAACAAACCCCTTGTGCCCTAGGGGTATAAAAATCATTCGCGAAGGGTATAAGTTGGTTATTGAATTGTTATGGGTAAGCTTTCTAAACCAACTAAAGTATCTTGTTGACGCCATCTTGCCTGTTGTCGATCAACAGCAATAGAAAAACTGCCTAGATGATTTAATATGACTTGCATCTCTAGACGAGAGAGTTGGGCGCCGGAGCAAAGATGGCGAGCATAACCAAAAGCCAAGTGCTTATTATGTTGACGGTCCAGTTTAAACTGATTGGGTTGCTCAAACATATTCGGATCTCGACAGGCTGCGCCTAACAGTACCTCAATACAGTCTCCGGGCTGTACTTGGTGCTGATGCAAGTTAACTGGCTTTGTTGCAATACGACGGATTGATTGTACTGGACAGGAGTAACGAAGGGTTTCTTCTATTGCTGGGTTATATAGATCAGGCTTTTGCAAAACAGAGCATAACAACTTTTGTTCATCAAGAAAATAAAACAGATTGCCTATTGTGCTAGTAGTTGTTTCATGCCCAGCCAGCAATAGCATGGAACAATTATCAGCCATGCACTGGTCAGTTATTGTTGAGTGAGTATCTTGTAAGCTTAGTAATGCACCCAATAAATTATCTTGGGGCTGTTGTCGGTGCTGGTTGATTAGATGTAGAAAATAGTCTCGGGATGCAAATAGGGCTTGTTCGGCATCAGTTAGAATAGCAGGAGTGATATTGGCGAAAAAAAGCCGAGTCAGGCGGTCAGAAAGCTGCTTAAGGTATAAGGCATCCTCCGCCTTGGCACCAAGCGCTTTGGCAATGACTAACATGGGCAAGGGAAAAGCCACTTCCTTGATTAGATCAAAGGTGACAGGCTTTGACTGAGCTAAAAAAGGGCTTAATAAGTAGTCAACACATTCTTCCATCATTGGTAGCATTTTGTCTAGTATTTGGCGACTAAATGCTTGATTAATGCAGCGTCTTAGAAGAATATGCGACTCGCCATCTTTAAACAGTACCCAGTGCTCAAAACCTTGGATTAACTGTTCGTAGCCACTTGGATCGGTTTTTGATTGCTTAAAAATACCTCTTACTCGGTTAGCTGAAAAGTCATCTGACCTTAAGACATGCTGTACCGTTGGGTAGTCGGCTACCACATAATAATTATCGCTGAGTTGCCATGCTGTGGCAGGCGTTTGATGCAACCCTTGAAACATAAGAAACACCTGGCTCCAGTCATTGGGCGGTGTATAAAGCGTTTGTACAATTTCTCTTACTTGTTCTGTCGTTAAAGCATCTATTGTCGTATTATTCTGACTGTGCATTTTTTTTATATCCTTTCGGTCAGTATTTTGATCCTAATGTACTTTGTAGTTTAACTAATATAGAGGTTTGTCGTTTATTTGTTTATACTTATGAACTTAAGCAATACTGAATAAGGAATAGAATTAATGAAACAAGTAGCAAACTATATAAGTTTGTTTTTATGCCTTTTATTAGCTGCATGTGGTAGCAATAAGAATGTTAATAACAGCGATACGATTTCACTTGGTTATTTTGAAAATAACCAGTATGTCAATCACAGTCTGGATTTGAAGCTAAATTTTCCAAAAAACTGGCATATCAAGAATACCGACAGAGATGAAAAAATAGGGCGAAACGAGTTTAAAACTATTAACTTATTTTATATATCTAAAGGGAATCCGGCGGAAAAAGAGTCAGGCCCAGAGGCAATATTAATCTTATCAAAAGAAAAAAATTATTTTTTAACTGACAAGGATATAACGATTCACAGCCAGCAAACTAGGCAGCTTGCTAATAATAAAATTACTGTGACTGATGTTGTTTTTACTTACCCTAATTTTGTGCCTGGTATATTCAAGCGGGAAATATTATTTGAACGGAAAGGGCTGTTTATTAGCTTAGGCTTCACCTTTAAACAGAGTGAGGAAGCAGAGGTTGATTCGATTATCAAGGAACTAGTCATTTAATAGTGGTATTTTGGCCTTTTCCCTTTAGTGGTTGAAATACACTGGTATCTACTTGTGTTATTAATTGATGAAGGGTATTGGCCATTGGTCCCATCAAACTTTTATAATTGGTTTCTTTGTTATTGATAGACGTTAGTTGTGGTTCCCACTGGGCTGTCATATTCTTTAGACAGTATCCACCACTTTAACCACATAGAATATAGCAGTATGGTTGTTGGCAGGTGGGTCCCTTACGACCTACTTACCACTTAGGCGTTGGAAGTAAAGGACTTTGCACTGATCGCTGTTTATGGGTCAGGTCTATGGGGTAATGCATATAGACTTTTTTATGCTCTGTTTGCTTTTAGCGAAACCAATAGTAAACAGAAGAAGAGCCTATTCCTATGTTCTGTCAGTTTTAAACGACAATCTGATTGTTTAATAGTCTTTTGTTTAACCTATTGTCTATTTATTGATTTTTAATATATGTTCTTAGAGTGTAGTAATGCCATTCTAGCATGTTTTTGAGGAAAGAAACTTGTTCAAATCACTGGTTAAATAACCCTATCTTTAAGCTGTGACTTGGCTCTTTGAATAGTTCTAAAGCTTACACCTGTTAACAGTACAATATCTTGCGGGCATGTATTCCTTTTTAATAAGAAATTAACTGAAAAACGCCTCAAATCAGATATTAACCCAGACATTGATTGAACTTCTAACATATTATTACTACTGCAGTTTAGTTCAAAAATTTTTTGTAAAGAGTGGTCTCCTTCTAATAAATCACAAAGGGTATTTCGATCAACCCTACATGATCCATATTGCCTTATTACTTCAATCATTTTTTCTGCTCCTGCATAAGACAGTATTTCTGCTGTTAACCAAGGCAGAAAAGGAATGCATTTGTCTTTATGGATGTTCAGGAATTCTACTAAATAGATATAATGGCTTGAATTTTGTTCAGGTAAATTAAAAAGAAATGCTGGTATGTCCATTTGATCTGCTCCATCCTTAGAACTACAATTGCACAGCAAGTATGCAGAGTGAAAATTTATAGTAAAGGCGACACTGTCGCCATGACAAAGCAAAAATTTGCTGGTTCAATAGTGTCAAAACAGTGAGTAAACAGAATAAATATTAATGAGTAACCCTGGTTCCAGGGTATGAAGGTTGATAGTTATTTCTTACAAAGATAAAGAGCTAAGTTCCAACTATTAGCAAATAGGCAGTTGATGTTTACTTACTATACAATGATAAAAAGCGGTATTTTTTGTCAACATTTTTAAAAATCTTTACAAATCATATCTTGATGGGACTGATAGGGCGAAGCCTTGCCTGTAAACAGGTGTTAAAATGGATCATAATAATAGACGTGATTGGTATGCTGTTTATACTAGAGCCAATTGTGAGGCCAAATTGGCTGCCGGGTTAACAGATAAAAGCGTTGAAAACTTTTATCCCGTTATAGAAGAAACTAGGCTTTGGTCAGATCGGAAAAAGAAGATTAAAGTCCCTATTTTTCCTTCTTATATTTTTGTCTATATCAATAACGATGAGTTTTATCGGGTAAAAAAAGCATCTGGGTTTTCCCATTTTGTGAGTTTAAAAAGTGAGCCTATAGTTATTCCTGAAAGCCAGATCAATGCAGTTAAACAGTTGCTGAACTCAAGTTATCAATGGCAAACAAAAGTGAGTACGTTAAATAAAGGCACAAAGATAGAAATTACTGATGGACCATTACAGGGATACATCGGTGTTTTAGTAGCCGATGCCACACAAAATAATGTTGCCATTGAAATTCCAGCCTTATGTAAAACCATGGTATTTACTTTAAAACAAAATCAATTTAAACCAGTCTGGACTAACTAATAATGATTTGGGATATCCCTGCACTTTTAAATACGGCTGGTTTTACTCAAAACCAATTGTATGAAAATAATGTAGCGGGACATTTCAATTATCGTTGGGAAGACATCGCTGCAGCCCTTGGTATGGGTAATTTACCTGCTGAGTCTTACTACCTGGGTCGTTTTTTAATTTTTGATGATCAGGGTGATAAACAAAAGCTGATAGAGTTAATTACCATGGAAGCGCACTCTTTGGCTGAAACCAATGACTGGCAGCTAGAAAATGTTAGTTTGGAACAGCTGGCACTTTTAGCATGTGAAGAACTAAAAGTGATGTCGGTGTGTGGTTACTGTAATGGGCTAGGTTTTAATAGAACAGGAGAGGACTGTAATCCTTGTTTAGGCTATGGCTGGAAAGGTTATACAGAGAAAGAGAAATATCAATTTATTGGCGTTAATGGAAAAAGCTGGTATCGCCGTTGGCAGTTAAGGTATACGGATATTTTAAACTATTTGGGAGGAGCAGCTTATCATTTGAGAGAGCATTTGGAACAACAGCTCTGTTAAGGATATCTCTAAAAATATTTTCTATTCGGAAATAAGTATAAAAACACGGAAAGGAACTATGTTATGGATAATAATCGCCTATTTTCTGCTGCCTTTTATAATGCAATTGATTCTACTATAGAAAAAAATGAAGAAAATATAAATAAATTACTACAGCAGTTGGATGTACTTAGTGAGGCTGTCGGTCTTGTAGATTTAATGGATTTCGATGAAGAGCCTGATTTGGCTGCAGATGAGGCAGAGTATGCTGATTTATTAGTAGTTGACAATAAGATTGACAGTAATGATTACAGATTTAATTAATTGGTAGTGTATGAGATGAAAACAGCCTTATTACCATATGTTGGCCTATTTTTAAGCTTTTTAGGTATCACTATGGCTACTATTCGCTGGAGCTTAAATAGACAGTCCCAGTTGCTACAGCAAGGAGCAGAAGTAAGAATCGCTGACGTAAGCAATAAATTAGAAGTGTTACATGTTGACTTTAAAGACATTATTCGGCATCAAGAAAAGCATTTACACGAAATTGAAAAGCAGCTACTTAGTTATCAAAAAGACGTAGCAGAAACTTATATGAAAAAGGAGGAAAGTGTCGCCATATACAAAGATATGGAACTGAAAGTTGACAAAATTAGAAGTGAAACAAAAAACTACTATGATAATCTATTAAACCATATTGATAACAAAATAGCATGAATCTAATGAATTCCTAGATTGAGTAGGTTTTTTCTAGAATTTTAAATAAATATTAGGACTAAAAATGGCATCAAGTTATAAAACACCAAATGTATACGTTGAAGAAAGATCAATATTTCCACCATCCGTTGCTGAAGTGGCAACAGCAATACCTGCATTTATTGGTCGTACTGAAATAGATGAGGATGCTGGGGGAGAGAGTCTTGTTAATCAAAGTGTTCGAATTACTTCACTGGTTGAATATGAGAGTTGGTTCGGGGGGCCTTTTGATGAATCGTTTGATTTAGAAAGTATTAAAGACAGTGAAGGTAACGTTATTGATGTGAAGTTTAAAAAAGACACTTTGAGTAAAATGCCGGACTTTATTCTTTATCAAAGTGTTGCCCATTATTTTGCCAATGGTGGTGGTGCTTGTTATGTCATTTCTATTGGTACGCCTGCTAAATATACAGATGTCAGTACTGAAAAGGCTTTATTTGAGGAAGCCATCGATGTGGTTTCACAAGTAGATGAAGTGACATTGATGGTATTAGCTGATGCTGCTCCACGCTTCAAGGACAGCCTTCCAGAGTTTTATGGTCTTTGTAATAAAGGACTAGCGAAGTGTACAGAGCTTAAAGATCGTTTTATGCTAATTGATTGTGTAGATTCTTTAGGTAATGACTCCACAAGTCGAGATAACGATGTAAAAGCATTAAGAGATACAATTAATAACGAAGTTGATTTTGCTAAATACGGGGCAGCTTATTATCCCTATTTGATGACAACCATGGCACGTGCTTATGACGAGTCGAAAGTGACACTCGATGATGTGGCAATGAATGATCCATCATTACAGGGCACAGAGGCTTATTCCATACTTAAAAACAAACTGGCTAAAAACTATTTAATTTTACCTCCCTCATCTGCGATGGCGGGTATTTATGCTCGTGTAGACGGTGCTAGAGGGGTATGGAAAGCACCTGCAAATGTCAGTGTGAGTGGCATTGTTGGACCAACACGGATCATTGATAATGTAATACAAGAAAATCTTAATGTTGACACGACGGCAGGTAAGTCAATAAATGCGATTCGTGCCTTTACCGGTAAAGGAACACTGGTATGGGGTGCGAGAACCTTAGCGGGTAATGACAATGAGTGGCGCTATGTATCGGTAAGAAGACTGTTCAATATGGTGGAAGAGTCTATTCAAAAATCCACAGGATTTGCTGTATTTGAACCAAATACGCCATTTACTTGGTTAAAACTTAAAACAATGATTGAAAGCTATTTAACCAACCTATGGCGCCAAGGCGCGCTTTTTGGTGAGACGCCTGAACAAGCCTTCTTTGTCAATGTAGGCTTAGGTCAAACGATGACAGAAGATGATATTAATAATGGATATATGCGTATCGAAATTGGTATTGCTGCAGTGAGACCTGCAGAGTTTATTGTCTTGACTTTCTCGCATAAATCGCTTGAAGGCTAATCCCACTACTTTATTCTTTAACAATTATATTTAATTCATAGTGAACCATTTCCTAATAATTTTTCCTATAGGCGTTAATGGTTCAGGAGCACGATTATGCCAACCTCAGTCGATGACATAAAAAATGAATACCCAATACCCGTTTATCGTTTTGTTGTTACGATGGGTGATGAGTCCATAGCATTTTCTGAAGTCTCAGGGCTCGATATTAGTTATGAGACCATTACCTATAAAGATGGGCTAGGTAAGAAACATATGCCAGGCCAACCTACGGATGTCAATATAACCATGAAGCGGGGAGTGGTTCGTAAGAAAAGTCAATTTTATGATTGGATCAGTAATACGAGTTTAAATTTAATTGATAAACGGGATATTACCGTTAGTTTGACAAATGAAAGTGGTGATGAGCCCTTAGTCGTGTGGACAGTAACCAATGCTTTTCCCAAAAAACTAACGGCACCGAGTTTTAATGGCAGTTCTAATGAAGTGGCTGTTGAGACATTAGAACTCATGGCTGACGATGTGAAAATTGAATTTAAATAAGGGCAATTCAAGTGGCTTATTTGCAAGCACTGGCAGAAACGCTGAAAAATAATCCGCTAGAGGTACCTCCATTAGTGGGGTACCGATATGCAGCGGTGTTATTAAAGGCTAAAACCCCTATGATTGCCCCGATGGATATTCGTTTTAAGAAGATATCTGGACTTGAAATTAATCGACAACTAGAAACCCAAGAAAACTGGGCATTACTAAAGTCTAAGCCTACTCGGGGTACGATGACGTTTGAACGTGGTGTCTATAGTGTACCAACACCACTACAAGTGACGCATACCATGGAATGGCTAGAATGGGATGCTAAGTTATTACAAACAGATGTGTTAGTGAGTTTGTTGGATGATTCACCAATCCCAGTCCCTATAAAAGCGTGGTTGGCGACTGATGCCTTTTTGGCTTCACTCAAGTGGGGATCGTTGGCAGCGGATGAGAATCAATTATTGATTGAGTCGATGGAATATAATTATAGGCAGTTGCTACCTGTCTCTTTATAACTATACCTTTCGCGAGTCATTCTTAGGTTTTACCAGCATAGGACAATCGCAATGTCTATTCAACTGAAACAGCTAAGTGTACAGGCGTGTGTGAAAAACCCAACTCATTCTCCCAGTACGACGACTGAGCAAACTAATTCTCAACCACAAATAAACACAGTTGGTATTGATTTAACAGAAGAACGTTTATTGGCACTGTTACAAGCGATTGATGATAGGAAAAGGTGGTAGTGATGGGGCTATTAGGTAAAGAAGCGGAAATGACGTTGTTAAGTTATACCAATGCTGATCGAAATAAAGGAGAAAAGACGATAACGCTACCCTACAAGCCTGAGTCTTTATCCTTAAAGATGGCGAATAATATTTCTACTGAATGCTCAATTAATACCATTAGTGGTAATACCCAATACCAAGGAGGCGAGCCTTCAGAAGTATCGGTTACTTTTTATTATGATGCGACCATTTATGCAGATAGCTTAACGAGTTTTGTCACTGGCTCACTCACGGGTGATCGTGATCTAAAGAAAAAAATTCAAGAATTAATGAAAGCCTTGTATTCAATGGATGGTGCTAGCCATGAAAGCCGCTTCTTAATAGTAAAATGGGGTGAGATGCCAATTGGCAATAGTGTGAATGGTGGCTTTTATTGTCGCTTAAAAGATTTAGACCTGAAATATGTATTAACAAACTTAGAAGGCAAACCGCTGATTGTTGAGGTGACTTGTACATTCATAGAGCACTTGTCTGAGAAAGCATTAGATAAAAAAGAAGGCAAAAACTCACCTGACCTTACGCATATACGCTTGGTAATCAATGAAGATAAACTGCCTTTTAAAACATGGGATATTTATCAAGACCCTAAATATATCATTGAAGTCGCTAAAGTGAATAAATTGAATCATTTTCGTCGTTTACAACCTGGGCAAAGCATAATATTTCCACCTCTTGAGTCTGAGTCATGAATACGGCTGTCACCTTTATTTTAAAAGCAGATGGAAAAGATATTAGTCGAGATGTTCGACTGTTGTCAGTTACCACACGTTACGAGTTACACGCCATTCCAGAAATATTTATACAATTAGCTGATGGTGATCCTGCTACTGGAGAATTTGAACTATCTGAAAAGAAAGAGTTAGCGCCTGGTAAAACCGTTGAGTTGTCTGCTAGTTTTATGGGCAGTAAAGGCAAAGAAGCGACATTATTCTCTGGACTAGTTACTGGGCAACGTATAACAGTTAATAGAGGATTATTAGCATTAACTGTTATTGGCCATGGGGATCTTATTAAGCTAGTAGAACCAAGGCTGACCCAGGTATTTAAAGAAAAGAGCAAAGATGGAGATACCCTAAAAACTTTATTAAATAGCCGTAAAGTAAAAGTGACAAAAGTAGCCTCTACATCTGTACAGCACAATCAATTAGCCATGGTTGATCAACATATTTGGGCCTTTACTAAAGCGCGTGCTGAAGTGAATGGCTTATTGATTGTACCTAGCCCTAAAGGTCTGACTATTGATTCACCGGATAACATAAAAGGGACTGTACATGAGATAAAAATAGATGACTTACTGGATGCTCAACTGAATGTGGATACTACTTCGGCACTCAATAAAATAAAAGTTACTGCCTGGAATATTAAAACACAAAAAGACCACCCTGTGGCGGTGGGATCTGCTGCTAAAATAACAGGTGGAAATCAAACCGCTAGTTCGGCAGCAAAAGCAGTCGAACATCCAGACTGGCAAACTCAATCATTTAGCCCCCTTGAATCAGGAGAGTTAAAAGGTTGGAGTGCTGGAGAAGTACTTTATAGGGAGCTGGACCGTTACCAAGGTTACTTAACGCTGACTGGCACAGGCCAGTTTGCATTAGGCGATAAGATAAAGTTACTCCATTTTGGTAGTGTATTTAAAGGCGAGTACTTCATTTCAGGATTAAGTCACCAAATAGATCAAAATGGTTGGCGCACGACAGTACATTTTGGTTTGCCTATTACCCGAACAGGATTTTTCAAGAAACCATCTCACTCTAATCAAGGTGTTCCAGGACTGCTGGTAGGACAAGTGATGCCATTTAAAAAAGACCCTGATGGATTATCTCGGTTGCAAGTAAAAATACCAGCGTTTGGCACAAAAAATAATATTGTATGGGCACGTCTTGCTTCACCTTATGCCAGTAAAGACGTTGGCTTATTTTTACCTCCTAATCCTAATGATGAAGTGATTCTTGGATGGTTTGGTGGCGAGGCTTCTGACCCGGTTATTTTGGGGGCGATGTATAACCCAAAAAATAAACCGCCCATAGCACTGTCAGAAAAGAACGAAAAGCGTGGGCTCATCATGGTCAAAGATAAATTATCATGGCTATTTGATGAGAAAGAAAAAACACTTACCCAGGTGGCTAGTGATAAAGTCAGTGTGGTTTTATCAGAAAAAGAGGGTGTGACTATTAATCAAGATAAAAATAAGTTGTCAGTTAATAAAGGAATGCTTGTTGATAGTGATAAAGATATTACCTTGAAGGCGAAAGGAAAATCTATCATTAAACCTGGCGGTGATGCTTCAATCGAGGCGGGTGGTAAGTGTCTTATTAAGGCCAGTAAGACAGAAGTAAAATAATATATCCTTCACGAATGGCCTCTAGGCTTTGTTGTCTTCGTTATTCATCCCAATCACCTATTTCAATAGGCTCATGGGAATTCATCACTCGACGGCCTCACCTAAAAGCCATTCGTATTGGCTATATACTTTTCGAGGGTAATATTTTCTAATTAATTAGCTAAGAATATTTCTAGTTTATAGGTTATTTATGAGTGACTCTCAATTAATTGGTAGGGGTTGGTCTTTTCCGCCCGATTTCTTTAATCCTATGCAAGGCCCGGAAATGGTGACGGATGAGGATGAAATACGACAGGCGTTACGGGTGATTATCGATACACATTTTGGTGAGCGAGCCATGCGACCTGATTTTGGTAGCCCAGTGGCTGATTTTATGTTTGGTTCATTAGATGCTGGTGCCATTGCAATTTTAGCTGAAAAACTCTCTGATGTGTTATTACGATTTGAGCCTCGTATTGAATTGGAGTCAGTTGAGGTGGATGACAGTAAAGGTATGGAAGGCCTACTCACTATCCAAGTGAGTTATGTTATTCGTCAAACGAATGTGCGTGATAATTTGGTATATCCCTTTTATTTACAAGAAGCCTCTAGTGCTTAGATTGATACCCGTCGTGAATCATGACTGAATGATTTTTGAGTTCTAACAATCTAGGGCTGATAGGATGGATAAAATAATACTTCAAGGTGATCAGGTGATGTTTCAGCCTACGATGGGGGCTGCTACCTTAATTGGCAATTTATCAATGCCCATTAATGGCAGTGGGAAGATGACAGTCACTGGTAAAAAAGTCTGTTTAGAAGGGGATGAAAAAAAAGTACAGCTGCCTATTAATTATATTCAAGGTCCATATTCTATCCCCGGTATGGGCATTCTGAAAATTACTGGATTAGCGGGTGATCAGTTAAGTAAAAAAACCGTTAATAATAAAGCACTTATTTTAAAAGGATCGAAGTTTCAAGCAGAGATGCAAGTGACTGCTCCAGCCCAACAACCCACCGCTGCAGGGCCTGTACCAGATGGAACGCCGAAATATTCTGGCATGGGACAATTTATAACAAGCAATATTAAGTGTGATGTAACTTAACGATGGATGTCATTTTCCTATGACTATAAATCACGATAACCAATATGTTGAGACGTCGACAAGTCGGCCTGGTACGCTCCAAACTCAACGTAATTTACAACCCCTATTACCGAGCTACTTTTCGGTAGAAGAACGCACAACAGAAGACTGGTTGATTTACTTGAAACAATTTTCTGAGTGGCTCCGATTTTATTCAGTGGCGGATAACTCGCATACTGACTGGCAGTTATTTTTGCCAAGCCAAGCCGATATTGCCAAGCTAGTTGCGTGGGTAGAAGGAGACACGTCAGTATCTGATGAAATTAAAGCGATAGCGGCACGTCCACATATGGCACTGTTATTAGCTTTTATTGAATTACAAAAACATCCAAGGCTTTTATTTGATCGGTTTACCGAACGACACTTACACTACTATTATCGGGATTTATTAGGCCTAACTGAAAAATCACCCAAGCCTGATCACTGTCACTTAGTCCTGGGCTTAGAATCTACGGCAGAATCTGTCGTATTGCCTGTTAATACGGCTTTTGACGCAGGGTCAGATACGAATGATAACCCGCGTCACTATGTGGTCACCACTGCTACAGGAATTAATCATGCTGTCTTACAAAGCTTACGATCCCTAAGTTTAGAGCAAGCAATAAATGATAAAAATCATGTGCGTTTTGTTCATACCACGCTGGTTGATGGTACTCAAGGTATCAGTTTGCCTGAAACGAGTGCATTAACGTTTGGTGAGCCCAGTGTTTCTGATCCTCAGCGACAGACCCATGGTGAAATTGCGTTACAAGTGGCTTCTCCACTGCTGTTGTTGAGTGAAGGGGAAAGAGTTATTCGTTTGTCATTTGATAAGCGTTTTACATCCACTTTAGAAAAAAAAATCAGCTTTGAGCATTTTCATGATTATTTTGACTTTGCCTTAACAACCAGTGATGGATGGGTTTGGTTAATGGACCAACCAAGGCAGTCACATGGCTATACGGGTGATGATCGGATAGTCATCAGTGAAGAAGCAACAGAAGGTGTACAGTCCACTTTTTTAATTGGAACAGAATATTCAGGTGATGCAGTCGTCGTTGAAATTAAATTGACAGCATTATTTCCTGCTATACAAGTACCTGAAAGCCAATCCCTAGGTTCACCAGAGCTGCCACAACTAAAATTAGCATTAAAAGAAACTGACAGTCATTTCGTCAAGCACTACCAGACTTTTAAAATGGGCTTATTAAATACAGTATCGCTGCATGTTAGTGTAAAGGGATTAACCTTACCCCTTATTCGCAATGATGAAGGTCCTCTCGATCCCGGTGGGCCAATGGAGTTGTTTGGTAGTCAACCCGCACCACAGGCAGAAACCCAGTTAACACACACAGAACTTAGCCTTAAAGCATTAGATTGGTTGTCGGTTAACCTGGATTGGAATAATAAACCCAACGATTTGTTTGAGTACTACAAGCCTTATCGTGATTATTTAATTGCTACTCAGGATGGTGATTTCAGCCAATGGCCTAATCATCAAGTGGCAGTTGGTTCAGCGTATCACTATGAAGCCGATCAGTTGTTATTTGAGTCCACTTCAATCAGTGCGAAGGATGCATCAACCCTTTATCCAGAAAACTTTTCTTGGCCAGATTATGCAGAACTACCACTGGATAATAGTGAGCCCAGAGAATGGCCCGTATGGTATGGATTCAGGTTGGGTCATGATGATTTTGGTCACAGCTTGTATGCATCAGTGACTACTTGGCATGCCAATCAATATGCGCAGCAACAGCTTCAGTATCAGATTGACCTGGAAGATTATGAAGATGCTAAAGCTGCTTATCCGCAGGCATTAGCGGCTTATACCGAAAGTATGCAGCATTATCAACAGGCATTGAGTGAGTATCAGGTTCAAAAAAGCCAATATGATCAGCCTTGGACAGCGCACTGGGCGTCTTTGTGGTTTTACCTGATATCAGATCCAACCACTTCTGACTCGGAGGTGGGGCTATATGATGCTTATCATCAGCGAATTGTTCGAAATAATACGACGACAACGGCCGCTTTTAATATTTATATCTGGGATAACAACTTAAGACTGTGGACCGAGCAGCGTGCATTTAACTTAAGTAATGGCGGTAACCAGCAAATGGCTGACTTCCTGAATAGTTTGGTATATGGCCAATCTGTCGTGATAACGTCAGGGAATGCCATTGGCACAGTCGCTGAGCGAAGTTTACCTGCCCTGGTTGAAGCCATTGAAAACTGTGGTGGTAGCCAGTCCTGGTTCACTAACTCAAACTTGAGTACTTGTGTTTTTGTCGGGCAAGCGCGATCAGGTGCTGGGCAGGGGGCACAGCATAATCATGATAAGAAAACATTTTCTCTGTTTTCAGTGACATCCAATGGCAGCTTAGCGTTTGAAAAAGACTATGCTGCTAAATCTGAGTTTAGCGATAAGACCAAACCACTGGCAGCACCTTACGATCGTTACGATCCACCCAGTAAGCCAATAGCACCGACAGAACCACAGCAGCCCACAGCGCCTGCATCGATTGATGAGCCCGTCATTGTCCCAGAGCCTTGGACGCCAACCATTAACAGCATACAGGTTGATTATGAGGCTAAAGCAGATTTTTCGGTTAACCAGTTGAGTCCAACTAGTCGACATCAGCTGTATCATTTGAATCCTCTAGGACTTCAGAACCTAAGTGACGTCGATAAAAAAACCTTTGTTTCAGTATTTGATAATACTGGTTATCTCTATCTTGGTTTCTCACAAGCCCCGTTAGGCGGGACACTTGAAACCTTATTTCAAATAGCCCCCATTGATAGCGCTGATGAAGATGACACGGACAGTGAATTAACCTGGAGCTATATGGCAACAGAGGGAGTGACTCAGCAATGGGTCCGCTTTGGTGTCGATAATCAAACCAAAGATACTGAACGGGCATTAATTTTGTCTGATGAAACTAACACCTTGTTGGACTCAGGCATCATATCGTTTGGGCTATTAGCAGAGATGACAAGGACAGGGGCTTATTTAGGTGATAACCAGCTTTGGCTGCGAGCCGCTGTTAAACGGCCTAATGGTACACTGAGCACACTAGCCTGGTCTGAGCTTGATGGTGTGTATAGTCAAGCAGTCAAAGTCACCTATAACGATGAAATATCTCCTCCTTTGCATTTACCTGATGCCTTGCCTGCAAACACCATAGCAGCATTAGTGGAAGACAGTGTTGAGCCAGCGATTCGTGCTGCGATAGGCTCTGTCACTCAGCCATTTCCTTCATTTGAGGGGCGCCCAGCAGAGTCTCCAGATGCCTTTGCTATGAGGGTCAGTGAGCGACTTCGACACAAAGGTAGGGCGTTAAATTTATGGGATTATGAGCGCTTGGTATTAGAACAATTCCCAGAGATTTTTTTAGCAAACTGTCAGAGGGTGGAAGGGCAAGGCTTTCACGTTCGATTACTGGTGGTCCCTAAAACGGCTGACCCTGAATTATTAAAGCCAACGGTTCCTCCCTATTTACGGCTAAAAATTCAAGATTATCTTCAAACCCTCATGTCACCAGTTGTGCAACTAGACGTGAGAGCCCCCAGGTTTCATGAAGTGCAATTTGATATCGCTCTGACTTTTGAGCCTCAGTATGACCCAGGGGTAGTGGTTAAAACCTTAAATGACGAGCTAACCGCCATGCTAAGCCCCTGGGTAGGTGGTGGTGAGAGTAGCAACTTGAAAGGCTCTATCTATCTCTCTGATGTCGTTACCTTTGTTGAGCAACGAGACTATGTCAATTTAGTTATGCAGGTAGGGGCTTACCTGATCAAAGGGGATGGAGAGAAGCCAGTCAAAGTTGAGGGTAGCGAAATCAAACCAGAGGCGCCTGATATTGTGCTGGTGCCAGCTAAAAAACATATCTTGCGTGCACTGCCTGAAGGAAAAGCGATTTTTGAGGGCATTAGTATCATGGAAATTGAATATGACTTTGAAGTAGCACCTAATTAGCGCCCCCTCACTCCTCACTGTTTAAGAGACTGTTGCAAAAGATTACGAGCTAAGACTGTAGCTTTCGACAGGTTCTCAATTTCGACAGATTCTCAAGACGGAAGCGAATTAACCTATGAATAGCTTAACCATACCGAATCGTGGTCCCACTGAGACGGCGCAGGATTTCTTTGCACTTCGTGATCAGGGTGTTGAGCTTATACAACACTTAGCCAGTGAAACCTGGACTGATCACAACTTACATGACCCAGGTATTACCTTCCTAGAGTCAGCTTGTTATGCAATGACAGACTTGGGGTATCGGCTGGATTTTTCAGTGCCAGACTGGATGGCAACGCCTGATGATACAGACGAGTCACTTGCTTTTTGGGGGCAGCCAAAAGTACTACCTTGTGAGCCAGTCACAGCGGATGATCTAAGGCAACTGATCTTGAACGTGCCTGGCGTACGCAATGTAATGGCAATGCCTGCGCCCTTATTCCCATGGCTTTGGCGAATTTCAGTGATCCCTGAGGAAGGCGTTGACAAGAATCTACTTAAGGGACTTGTTCAGCAAGTATTTCTTCAACACCGTAATCTTGGGGAAGATTTAGAGTCACCGACGGAAAGCCAAGGTAGCACTGATACTGGGCTGCCTGGTCTCCAAATACTCGACAGTTACGATTTAATCATTCGGCTCAAAGTACGGATCACTGACGGCAAAGACACTGTAGAAACCCTTGCTCAATTATTAGCCCGCTTTATTGCGTTAATCTCACCCTCAGTTCCATTTAGATCGCTAGCAGAGCTGCTAGCCAAAGGTATTAGTTTTGAGAGCCTCCATACTGGTCCTTGGCTTATCCGTGGTTATTCAGATGAGAATGAATTACAGGAGCCTGTGTTAAAGGATACTTTATATGTGTCTCGACTGATGACAGAAGGGTTAGCGGTCGAAGGGGTTGAGCAAGTGGACCGGCTTGAAATTACGGGGGCGAGTGAACCATCGGAACAAGACTGGGAGCCTTGGATTTACCCACTACAAACGAATAAAGCACCTCATCTCAATATCGAAAAAACCCTGAGTTATATGGCGGTACTGAAAAACGGTATCTCAGTTAGCTTTAGTGCCAATGATGTTTGTGAGCGAGTGAAGGAGCTGATGCAACCAGGCATTTCCCCTGGCCGGAAGGTTGATGAACATGCTGGAGAGAATCGAGAACTAGCTAACTATGTGCCTATCCAGCATGAGTTGCCAGTGACCTATGGTGTCGGCACCGCTGGCATTGCAGCTAACGAGTCCGGCCAACGTATTGAGCAGATACGCCGTTTACAAGCTTATTTACTGTTTATGGACCAGGTATTGACCAATCAGTTTGCTCAGCTGGCCCATACCCATCAACTTATGTGTGTGCCGAAAGCTGAGCTTTGGCACTTGTTAGGTGGGTTATTAGAAAAAATGCAGGGGAGTGAAACCCTTAGCGATGCCGAGGTGGGAGCGTTTTGGCAGCTAGTCAGCCAACTGCCGGCTTCTCACCAGTCCCAATCAGTTGATGACATTACCGACGTAGAGCAGATACTGACGAAGTCTGTCGCTGATTATCAGTCCCCTGACTTTAATCAATTGACTGAAAGGCCATTTGGTGAAAAGCATTTACTCCGTTTAAACAGGGGGATGGAACACTTATTGGCTCGTCACCATGAAACAGTCCCTGATGACTCAGTATTAAAGTATGAAGAGCTATTTTGCCACTACAGTGAAGTGCTTTTAAACCATCCTGATGCGCCACTCATGACTACCAGCCAGCTAAATAAGCGACTAGCCAAGCTTAAGTGTGTGGTTGATAAAGCCTTATTCATTTTAGATGTACCTCAGGTGGGGCCGTTACGGGGGCAGGGGCATCACTATCTGAATGACGCGATTTGGGGAGAGGCTAATGTGGTGGGCTTTAAGTACCGGGTTTATAGACAATTAGGGTTACCGGTAGTGATGTCAAAATTACTCTCAGCCAATAACTATGAAGGCTTTCATTGTGTTGAAGGCACCTTACTGCGCCATGGCGTAAACCCTAGCAACTACCCTGAAACAGCGATACCTCACTTGGTATTTATTGTATTGCCAAATTGGCCAACCCGCTTTCAAAACACCACTTTTCAGGAGCTAATTTATCAGGCTGTGTTTGAGCAATTGCCAGCTCACCTCTCTCCACTGCTACTGTTTTTGGATCGAGCAGATATGGCGATTTTTGAAAAAGCTTACTGTGCATGGCGAAATGCAATGCTGTTTGTTTATGCAAATGCGCATGTTGATGAGCGGAAGACGCGCATTGAAGCTGCAGCAAAGGTGCTGAACGAGTGTCTTACAGAGTTTAAGAACAACCGGCCTTACACGATTGATCCTGAGGATTTTCAGCACTCGAAAATTGGTGATGAGAGATACCCGATTGGTAAGTTTATCATTGGCTACCAAAGTGCTGCATTATTGAACTACCCACCCAATGATAAGGACTTTGGTTGTATTGGGCAGGGAGCCATTAATCCTGGCCCTAATAGTGTTCATGACCCCTTTGTTATTCGAGTAAAAGCCCCTAACCACTTATGTCTATCTAACTAGTTGCTATTGAGTTTTCTACTCGCACCCCAGTGTCCACCCACCCTTAAATCGTAAGTTTTTTAATCAGTTAGCTCGTTGGCTGTTCGCTTAGCTGCTTGAGCTAATCACTAATAGGACTAATCATCCAAGGAAACGTTATGGCTAAAAAAAATCGATCTGATCTTGAGACAATGTTTAAAGATAATGCCATTCCTACTGGCAGTAACTTTAAAGAGTTTATTGAGTCAGGCATCAACCAAAAGGATGACTTGGTTTGTGTTGATAGCAATAAAAACCTTGGGGTAGGTACTGAACTACCTCAGGCCAAGTTGCATGTTGAGGGTAACCTGAAGACAACTGCTGGCCTTGAGGTAGGAGATGATGTCACCTTACACAAAAATACCAGTATTGGCGGAGACCTTGATGCTGTGAATCTCGTTGCTGAGGAGTCTATAACGGGCAAAGAGCTCACCATTACCGATCAAGTCAATATCACAGGTGGTAAAGGGGCTGTGGCGGTTGAGCATTTGACGCTGACTGAAGATGCCTCAATAACAGGCAATGTTGCTGCTACCAATGTGACTGCCAGTGATGAAGTGAAGGGGAATCGCCTGACGATTACTGGCCCTGCCACCATTACAGGGCCCACTGGTGATATTGCTGTTAGTCGTTTAACGCTGCAAGAAAGTGCAGAAATTGCGGGTGATGTTCATGCCGCCAATGTCACTGCGACCAATACCCTGGAAGGAGGGGAGCTCATTATTTCTGGGCAGGCAACCATTACCGGGCCAACGGGTGATATTGCTGTCAGTAACCTAACCCTGCAGGAAAATGCCCATATCACAGGCGATCTTCAAGCTACCCAGATCACCGCGTTAGAAGCCTTGGACGGTAAGCGCTTGGTGGTGAGCGAAGAAGCAGTCATTACTGGTGGTAAAGGGATGATTGATGTTCATCACCTTAGGCTACGGGACGATGCTGATGTAGAAGGCGATATTCGTAGTAAAAACCTCTCAGTCAAGCAACATGTAGAATCACAGACCCTGGCAGTCAGTAATGAAGCGGTTATTGGTAAATCCCTTACCGCAGGGCCAACCCAGGTTGAAAGTTTACGTGTTACTGATGATGCACAAGTGGGTGAAAGCCTGAGTGTGGGTGAGCACCTTGCCTTCAATAAGGACAGTAGCGCATTCATTGACCTACAGCGATTAGATAGCTTGCCTGGCAGAGCTTCTGTAGAAGTGAGAGATGCCATGCAAAATCAGCAGCTAAAGCTCGATAGTCAGGGCAAGTTGATGGTGGGGGCTGGTGATACTGATGCTGCATTGCATGTGACGTGGGAAGGGGTAGGAAATGCACTTAGGGTGGATGATCAAGTTAATGATAAAACGCCTTTCATAATTAATGAGTCTGGGCGAGCAGGCTTTGGCACCGAAAACCCACAAACGGCTGTTCATGTCCATGTACCTGCTACCGAACAAGGGTTAAGAATTACCAGTACCAATAGCAATAATGTGGATGAAAACTGGTTTACTGCCAGCAGTGAAAAAGTCTTTATTCAGCCTCATACCGAACTCCATCAGCTAACAGTGAACGGCAAAATGATTGCTGTAGCGCCTGCCACTTTTAAAGCACGAGTCACTCTAGAAGACAGCTTGTTGATAAAAGGCCATTTAACCACTGAGGGCAGTGGAGAAGTTAAACAGGGGTTAGTGGTTCATAAACCGATTAGTCAAGGGGCTGCATTATCAGTTAAAGGGGAAGCGATTGTTAGCAGTGGATTACTTGTCGGTGCTGAGTCACTTGATGGTAAGCAAGTCCATGTGAAAGGAGATACCGCACTTGATGGCCAGCTAATGGTATCCGGTAATACCGAAATTGATAATACCCTTAAAGTGGCTGAAAAAGCTTCATTTAGTCAAGCAGTTAGCGTTGCAGGTAACTTATCGGCAGAAGGTAATACCCAGGTTAAAGGAACACTTCATGTTGAAAAAAGCGTGCAGGTGAAGGATGACACTAGCTTACAAGGTTCATTAACTGTTGGGGGGAAAGCCCATATTCAGCAACAGTTGAAGGTTGATCAGAATAGTGAGCTGAATGCTGACTTACAGGTTTCTGGCAATGTCACTATTGGTAGTGAGGCCCAGCCCAGTGACTTAACTCATCATGGTTCAGCCACGCATACTGGCGCTTTAAAGGTAGATCAGCAAGCAACTATTGGTGGTAGTGTTGATGTTCAAGCGGGATTAACAGTTGCGGATACATTAGCGGTTGGTAGTGACTCGGCGCTTGCTGGCAATCTGGCTATTGGGGGTGATGCTGCTATTACCGGTGATCAAAAAGTTAACGGTAATCAACGGGTGTCTGGTAGTAGCCACCTAACAGGTGCCGTTACCCTTGATGACTCCCTAACAGTGCTGGGTGAACCCGGTATTAACACCCAGGCCCTAACCGTTGAAGCCAAAGCAGCTGACTTCAAGCAAGGGGTATCCATCGCTGCTGGTCAGCAAGACAAGGCTGCCAACATTGATGGCCAGGTGAATATTAGTGGTGATACGACGATAACTGGCAACACTGCCATTTCGGGTGATGTGGGTATCACTGGAAATACCAATCTTACGGGTAGTACTTCACTTCATGGTTCTACTGAGTTTGATGGCCCTATCGATGCTAAAGGGGATTTGGTATTAACGGGTGATACCGCATTTACCGGTGATCATACTCAAACCGGGAATGCCCATATTGAAGGCCAGTTACAAGTCAATCAAACCAGCCACTTAGCTGGCGATCTGTTTGCCAGTAAGCGCGTAGCGGTTGGTGATACGAAATTTCCTGAATCAAATGAGGCAGATACCCAGCCAAACGCTTTTTATGTGAAAGGGAGCAGTCAGCTCAAAGGTGATGTTGATATAGCCGACTGGCTTCGGGTGGGTGGCGATGCAGAAATAGCAGGTGAGTTAAGAGCCCGTTCAAATAGTCGCTTATATGGTGATTTAACCGTTGATGGCAGTGCTGAAATAAAAGGTGATGCGGAAATAGCTGGTAGTGCCGCGGTGAGGGGGGATGCCTCGATTGGTGGTGGCCTTGAGCTTAACGATAGCCTAATGGTAGGGGCTGACTTAACTGCTGCAGGAAGTGCCAGCGTTGATGGTAGCGCAATGGTCAAGCAGTCTTTAGCTGTTGGGGGGAAAAGTACCTTTAATGGGCCTGGCCAGTTCGATAATGCATTGAGAATTTCCACACCAGCAGGCAGCCAAGAAAAAGCCATTCATGTGCAAGGTGACAGTGAGTTAACGGGGCACTTGCAGCTGGGGGGCGACCTGGATTTAGGAGGAGCGATTAAAACCCAACAGGGAATGACGATTGAAACGGATTCCACTGATGACCTAGCTCTGACAGTGAAAGGCCGAATGAAAACCACGGGTGATATTGCCAGTGTTGGGAATTTTACTTTAACTGGTAATCAAACCACCGTTGGAAAGCAGGATGTGACCGGCCCATCAACCTTCCGCGATAAGGTTGATGTTGAGGGTGGCTTACAGGTGGGTCAGAACGCGGAAGTTGGCCATGACTTGAAAGTACTAGGGCACAGTGAGTTTGCTCGAAATACTCACTTTAGCGAATCAGTGCGAATCAGTAATCAAAATCAAGCAGAGAGAGCCCTAAGTGTTAAAGGTAATAGCCACTTTACTGGCAACTTAACGACAGACGGCAATCTGACCCTAAATGGTGCTTTTAGAAGCCCTAAAGGTATGGTTGTCAGTACGACGGATCCAAATGGAAAAGCACTGGTTGTCAAAGGCTATCAAGCCACTGAAGGTGCCCTTTCTGTTGGTAAAGACTTGTCTGTTATTGGTGCTATTGAAAACGGTGGGGATCTTAAGGCGTTAGGTGCCCTCGAAATAGGTAAAGGGGCTACCATTGCTGAGCAACTGGATGTTGGCAGTGATTTGAATGTCGGTGGGGATCTAACGGTTGCTGGCTATCATCGCCATCAAGGGGCTGTGGATATTGACCAGACACTGGCTATTCATAATAACCAAGCGGCAGATTTAGCATTAGATGTTAAAGGGCATACACAACTCGCGGGTAATGTAGATATTGCTGAGCACTTAAATACCCTTAAAGGCATCACTGTTACTACGGATACGCTTTCTGATGAAGCCCTTAGAGTGGTTGGTAAGCAGCTGGTGACAGAGAGCTTAGATGTTGATGGTGGACTAAAAGTTAAAAAGCTCAGTCAGTTGGACAATATTCAGGTCAACCATACCACTCAGTTGAAAGGAGAGACGTTTGCACACCACCTGACTATCAACGGAGAGTGCCGAGCAAAAGAAAACACCTATCTTGAGCGAAACTTGCGAGTGGAAGGCCAGAGTATTTTTGGTAAGCCCGTGGAGCTTGAAGGTGACATGGTGTTCAGCAATGGCCATGCAATCTCTGCCGCTGATCCCAATAAGTTGCTCGGCGGCAATAATAGCTCAGACCAAAAGCTGGCTACTCAGAAAGCTATTAAAACCTACATTGATCAATATGCTGCCTTTGGCTTTGGTGGTGATACTAAAGTAGTGAGAAACCAGCAGACGTTTGAAGCAGTGTTTGGCAATGGCTCCACAGATACCACGATTGAGCCTCATACCACCATTATCTTGCTTCCTCCAAAACCGCAGCAATCTCCTGTAGATCCCGAGATGGATCATGCTGAAGATCCGGCTAATGCGGCCAGGCATGGCTATCAACTTAAGAATACCGTGTACATCAGTAGTGGTGTTTCTATCATAGGTTACAACCCAGCCACGACGCTAGTGATCAAAGAAAAGCCTGAGAATCGCTTTGTGCTGCGAGCAGTGAATGCTAACGAAAGAATTAGTAAGGTGTATTTAGAAGGCTGGACTTTCTTAGGTAAGCGCCAGCTAGCCGGTGCTAGAGGGGGGGCCTTTTATCTGGATGGTGCTGAAGACTGTGTATTGAACTGTCATATCAAAGGTCATCGCGTCAGCCTACAAGGGGGTGGGATTTATGGCAATGATAGCCAACGGATCACTGCCCATTACATCAGCGATTGTGCCGCTATCAATAACCAAGAGTCAGCTGAAGGGGGCGGTGTTTATGGCTTACAGGATTCTGACCTCGTGATTAGCCTATGTGAGTCTGATAACGGTGGTGGTGCTGCCCTCTGTCAGCAAAGCTACATTAAAGTGACTCGCTGCACGGCTGTTTTTGGAGGTGGTGTGTTCCGTTGCAGTGAGTCAGTTGTTCATGCTAGCGACTGCGGAGCTGAGCAACGGGGCGGCGGGGCTTGCTTCTGTGACAACCTCATCTGTGAAGGTATTTGGTTGAACAATAAAGGCTTGGCTGGCTATCAACACATTTACGCTAAAAGTGATACTGAAGACTGCTATTGGATTGGTCAGTTTGTTGGCCGGCGGATTGCTGAGTTTGATTTAAGGTGGACCAATAAGAACAGGTAACGCCTTTCTATTATTTTCCTTAGTTTTTCTAGGGCCTGTTAACAGACCCTAGACCTCTGTGTTTCAGCCTTTCAAATGCAAGGATATATCATCATGTTTTATATTCAATGTGCTCGTCGCAATGGCCTGGTATTGGGGTATGAACCCTATGACCAATCTTCTTTGATTGCCTCTTTTCGGTGCTTTTGGGTAGAGGTAGACCCTGCTGCCACTGATGGCCAGCTTTGGCAACCAACCTGCAGTGAAGACCAAGTAACGTTTCAATCAAACCAACCTCTACCAGAGCCGACCGCTGATAAACCCTTAATTATTCGTCAAAACCAAGGCCAATGGCTGCATAGTATTGATCAGCAGCAGCTGGCTAAGTTGGAGTTGCTTCGTCGGCGACAAGCGAAGAATCAGGCTATCGCTCAGGCCATAAAAAACTGGTGTTTAACCCAAGTGGAAGGGATGGAAGAGGCCTTTATCAACTATGGGATAGAAGATATCGAGCATCCACGCTACTTAGCCTACCGTGAGGCTATTGCTGAGATCAAAGCGGAATATCAGGAAGATGATGGCCATTGAGGTTCAGCAAGCCCAGCTGAACTTGGTGTTTGATCATGAGTTTCAACATCAAGCAATTCGAGAGCAGCTCACCCAGCAGTTTCATCGTGCTTTACAGAAGTTTGATACCGGTGAGTTGGACCCTGCGTTAGTAGCAGATGAGGGCCTATTCTCTATTGACAGGATTGAGGTGGATTTAGGTGAGATTAGCTGGGAAAACCTGGAGCAGCAGTTTTCTGAGCTGCTATTGAAGCAGTTAAAGCAGGCGTTGCTTAAAGCGTTAGAGGGGTATCAAAGCCCCCATGTTGAAGGCGCTTTATTTAAAGCATCTACAGCCCCGTTGGTTGTACCAAGTGATGCTAAAAAAACGATACCGACCACTAATGTTGGCACAGGGTTGGGTGAGAGCAAGCAGGTCCTCAGTAAGTTGACTCAGCAGCTAGTGGCTTTACTGAGTCAGCTAATGGCAGTTTCACAATTACCGCTAGCGGCTATTAGTTTGCTTAAGCAGTGGGTGCTCATTGAGAGAAAAGTTACCACTGTACCAATACCAAATAGGCAAGCTCGTTTTAAGCAGTTAGTGGCTTTAGTCAAGCAGGATCAGCCAGATCATCGGTGCAAGCAATGGCAGCTAGCATTACTCCATGAGATTGCTCAAGCCCCTGTTTTTTCACTGCCTTCCTGTTGGTTGTCGTTAGCCAGGGCTTGTCAAAACCAGGTGCAAACCAGTAGCGATCGGATCAGCTTGGCAAACGCTTGGCGCTCGTTGCTAGTGACATTGCAGCTGGCTGGAGTATCGACACCAGGCTTAGCCAGTTGGTTAAAACCTCGGCGCAAACGATGGTATCGACGCATTCAGCGATTAGCAGAGGGACAAGGGGACTTTCAGTCTAGGTGGCTGGAGCAGGTCAATGTCTCTGTCAGTTGCTATCAGCTGCTGGTGTTTCAGTTGCAGCGATTTCAACGGTTACAACAAACCTTAGAGGCCAGCGGCCCTGATGTTGAGTTGAAGTATTGGCAAAATATACAGCAGAAAATTCAGGCAGATATGCCTCAGCCACCATCGATATTAGCAGCGTTTTGGGTAACGCTTGAGGCCTTTGCCAGTTCTGAAATAGTCCCCAGCTCTCCTAATACAGGCAGTGAGCCTGTTTACCTGCAGCGGCAAGTATTGAAGCGACTGGATCGGGTGATTGATCAGCTTCAGCGAGCGATTGATCAGCTAACCAAACAGCTCCTTCAGCGATTGAGCGAATCCCAATACAATTTTATTGAAAGTTTACGCCAGCCATTTTTACAAGCTCAGGTGAAGCAATGGCTATCTGATATGTTACTGAATCTAGTAACCAGTAATACCGAAACTGGTAATCAGGTCATCTCTAAAAAATTAATAAAATCAGCAGCTAATCCAGTATTCCTCAATCAAAAATCAACTTTTGATGACATTGAGCCGATTGTAGATCATGTTCAAGCGGTATTGGATGAACCAACTCATCCAATGGCTGATCAAGTTGTGGATTCGTTTGGTGGGAAAAAGGAGTCATTGCCCAGTGGCCCGGACGCTGAAACTGCACAAGCTGAGCAGGCGCTACCCTTAGCTAACCTATTGCAAACGTTAGGGCAGGTAAGCCAGCAGGCTGATGAACTTACGGAGCAGTTACATCAGTCTGGGGGGCTAAGCCAGGCTAAGAGGGCTAACCCAAGTCAAAGCTCAGTGTTACTGGGTCAGTCTCGTCAATTAGTTGATGTTGCTAATGGGATTGAACCTGCTAATAGTCATCCTTGGTATACAGAGCGTGCGGGTATTGTACTGTTATGGCCGATGATGCCTGCCTTAGTGAGTGATTTGCTAACTGAGAATAATCAACAGTTTTTGACACCATTATCTCAACGACAGGCGTGGTTTCGATTATGGCTCGCGGCTCATCCAGAGTACTGGGTTGAATGGCTGGACGAGAGTGATAGAAAGCAGAGAGAACAGGAGCCCATCAGTGCCAACGTTATTGGCGAACTGCTAGATCAAGCGGCAGCTGAATTAGACTCACTATTTACGTTATTGGTGGGGTTAGACCCTGAAGATAGTTGGGCAAGTGAAGAGGGCAGAGAAGGAGGTTTGGCATCGATCAATCACGCTGAAAGGGCCTTCGACGCAACCGATTGGAATACCGAGTTAGCAGCTATCCATCTGTGGCTAAAGCGGTTTATTCAACAGTGGCCAGCCTTGAAGCACACCTCTCCAATGGGGCTGAGCCACTTATTTTTTGATCGGGATGGGGTAGTGACTCGCCAAGAAACTGGCTGGCAAATTACTGTGTCACCCAAGGCCCAAGATGTGTTGTTACAAGCATTACCTTGGCCAAAATCAATCATACGACTGCCGTGGATGAGTGGATTAATTAATATTCATTGGGACTAGTTTCAAAAATATTATTTCTTGTTTCTACTTTTAAAAAGCATTTAATTATTTATGGATACATATGACTCTTCTAGCCTTTCTCCTGGCCAGTCGCTGCTGACCAGTTTGCAGCCTTATTTTGCTTTATTAAATGACATGGGCTTATTTGTTGAATCGGCTCAGCCTACCGGTAATAACAGCGACAGTGTAAATGAACAAGCCATTCAAGAATGGTTTAACCGGCGTTCAGCTTTATTAGCACAACCAATTGAACACCCACGTTTAATAGCATTAAAAACTGGCTTTAGTTTATCCCAACAAGAATTACAGTTAATAATTTTATTATTAATACCACAATTAGACCCCAGCTTTCGTCGCCTTTATGTTAGTTTATATCCAGATGATTATTCAGTGCCCAGTATGGAATTATTGTTGAGTTTATTAGGTTTAAATAGCGAACAAAAACAACAGGCGGTGGCTGAATTATTAACTGAATCACCATTAACCCGTTGGCAAATCATTAGGTTACCTGATCAACAGCATCAATTAATGGGGGGAACCGTTTATTTAGCAAGTGAGGTGGTAAGTTTTTTATTGGACTATAAGCCAGAAAATAGCGTGGAAACGGTTAGTACCTTTGATGGATTTTGCGATTATTTATTAGCCGTGACGCCACCAAGCCACCCATTAGTTGAACCAGTAAAATCAATACAAACATCGGTTAAATGGGTGCAACTCATAGGCGCTGAAGGCAGTGGTCGACGGGTTTTAGCTGGGCAGCACAGCCCCCGATTATTTCAATTAGATACAGAGCGCTTTTGGCAATTACCAGACCCTCGTCAAGGGTTATTGGATGCATTACGCAATTTGCAATTGTATCAAGCTGATTTGCTATGGCCAGCAGGGTTAACACAATTAACCAAACAAACTGGCTTATTAGAGCTATTAAAGGATTGGCCTGGTCAGCGGGTGTATTTTAGTGAAGACATACAACAACCATGGCCTATCAATGTTCAACATGATCAGTGTCAGGCGATAACTTTGCCTGGGTCGGATAGTCAACGAGCACAGCAACTTTGGCAAGCGATAGCGAAGCCACTAAATTCTGAGCAGCCACAAATAAACGTTGAAAATATTAGCGCGACGCATAATAAGATTAACTGGTCGTTAGTGGCCCAACGTTATCCTTTATTACCTGGTACTATGTTACAAGTGGTTCAACAAAGCCCATTACCTACAACAGAAGGCGTCCTATCGGCCTGTTTAGAAGCAATGCCACAACAGTTGGGTGGTTTAGCAACCCGGTTGATCCCTCAGGCAACTCGATCTGATCTGGTATTAACCACCTCAGTAAATGACCAGTTAGATGAGCTACTTGGTCGCTTTCAACACGCGCAGTCTTTGACTAAAGCAGGCTTAGCCAATACACCGGGGGTGATTGCGTTATTTTGGGGTAAGCCGGGTACCGGTAAAACCCTTTGTGCAGAAGCACTAGCAGGGGAATTACGTTTACCCCTGTTTAAAGCCAATTTAGCCAATATCTCCAGCAAGTGGATTGGTGAAACAGAAAAACATTTGGCGCAGTTATTTGATGAAGTTGAGCGAGTGAATGGAATTTTATTTTTTGATGAAGCCGATGCTGTTTTTGCCAAACGCAGTAAGGTAGAGAGTAGCCATGATAAAAATGCTAACTTAGGCGTTAGTTATTTATTACAGCGATTAGAATCTTTTTCTGGGTTATTAATTCTAGCGACTAATTTTAAAAATAATTTAGAACCGGCAATTTTAAGACGGTTACATGCGAGTATTGAGTTTCCAATTCCGGATCAATCGACTCGGCTAGCCTTATGGCAACAGTGGGCTGATCGGTTAACCTTTGCTACAGATGTTGATATGCCCTTATTGGCAGAACAATTAGAACTGAGTGGGGCACAAATACGTAATATTATACAACTGGCGTATAGTTTGACATTGGCAAACGCAGAAAATAAATCTGTAATTAAAAAGCCTGAATTATTGAGAGCCATCCAACGAGAATATCAAAAAATGGATAATAGTTTTTTGTTAAAACAATTATTACTTGATTGGCGTTAACAACCGGGCATAAGGTTCATATTATTAGGTCAATCATAGCCGAAACGAAGGATTTTTAGGGGCGGCCGTCGAGTGACGAATCCTCATGAGCCTATCAAAATTGTCAATCCAACTACCCATCGAGAAGGGTATAAGTGAATTTATTATGGAAGATTATATAGCTCCCTTTGTCGCCGTCAGCCGAGCACTTAAAAAACTCATTGAGGAAGAAGTATTGGCTGGTGGTGACGAAACAGACATTAGTTTTGAAGTGCCGGATAATGATTTTATCAGCAATTTACCGGAAAAGCCGGTGATAAATATTTATTTATATAGCATGCAAGAAAACCTTGAGCGTCGTTATGCCGAATCATTTCCTGTCACCGCCAGGGAAGATAACCATAAAAAAGCCAGTCAACGCCGGCAACCTCGACTAGTGGATTTAAACTACATGATTAGTGTATGGCACAAGGGCATCACTAACAAAGCGATTATTGAACAATATTTATTGTCTCGCATAGTACAAGGCATAGGCCGTTTTTTTATGATGCCTGTAGATCAATTAATTGCAGAGGGATATAACCCAGGCTCTCAAGGGGTTTCGATGAAAATCCTGCTAGATAAAGATGGTAAACGGAGCCAAGGAGAATTTTGGAATGCGTTAGGTGCACCGCCAAAGCCTGTGATCAATTTAGAAATGGCAGTACCGGTTACTGTGAATGAACCGCTAGTGACTCCTGTGATACTGAATTTTGAAACTTATCTAGGTGATACTGAAAAAGACCCAGATCAATTTGAAGAAGGGCCATACCATATAGTAGCAATCCATGGAACGGTGAAGAATCCTGACGGATATAAGGCAGAGAATATTCAGGTGAATGTGACAACTGCAGATAAGAAGCAGCAATGGCAACAGGTAATTGCACCCGATGGTTTCTATTACTTTATTAATTTACCGGTAGGTGAATACGCTATATGGGCTGAACACACAGCCGATGGTGATCGAACCGGTAAACAATTAGTCGATATTGTAAAAGACGGTCAAGGTAATACTGTGCCAGTAGAAGTCAACCTATCGTTTTAAAATACGCTTCGCAAATGATTCGTATATTTTTTGTTTTTATTCGTCACCCCAGTCACTTATTTCAATAAGCTTCTGGAACTTCCTCGCTCGACGGCCTCGCCTAAAAATCATTCGAGACGGGTATATCTTGGTTGTTTGCAATTATAAATCAGGAGCAACTCATGTACGATTACCAAACTGAAGAAGAAAAACCGTTACAGCGCCAGAAAAATAATACTGGCATCCCTGATCATATCAAACAGGGTGCAGAGCAACTGTCGGGAATATCATTAGATCATGTACGGGTGCATTATAATTCACCTAAACCGGCTCAATTAAATGCCCATGCTTATGCACAAGGGAATGAAATTCATATGGCACCTGGTCAGGATAAGCATATTGCCCATGAGACATGGCACGTTGTACAACAGATGCAGGGTAGAGTTCAGCCTACTACGCAGTGTGAAGGGCATCCGGTCAATGATGACGTGGCCTTGGAGAAAGAGGCGGATGTGATGGGGGATAGGGCAGCGAGTGTGGGGCAGGGTTTGTAGCCTATGTGTTAACCATCATTTTATGTAAATAATATAGTATTTCTTATTTGCTTGTATAAAAGGTTGAAATATGTATGCGAGTGTTGCAAGGTTGAATAAAACAAAAGATGATCGAAAATACCTTGATTTGAAGGTGAGAAAACAAGTAGGGTCAAACCTACTTCAGCGAAAAAAAGAAGGGAGTAAGCTTGTCGATATTGCTGAGTTGCCTGAGAGTCAGGCTAAGCTGTATATGATAGCTGCTTTCAAAAAAGGTGAGTATAAACCACCATTAATTGATGACAAAGGTACACTGCAGTTGAAGCCAACAAAGTCATCTTATAAAGGTGGTGAAATGTTTAGTGTCAGTAAAGCTGATTTAAACACAGGGACAGATACGACTAAAGACACGAGAGACTATGTAAATGACCCCTCGACATTCAAGCCTACATTTATACAGTTTCAATATTTAATTTCAAATGGATTAAAAACATCACTGCCTGTTAACATGACATATAAAGCAGATAATCCAAAAGCCTCAACTGGATATGCCTCTGGTAGTTATTATGATGCTGGGCATAAACTTGCAAGCCAGAATGGGGGATTAGGTGATGATAGAAACTGGGTTTTCCCGCAAAACCCTGCATTTAACCAAGGTAATTCTAGGTTTATGACATCTGCAGAGAAGACGACTTATGGCAAAACTAACCCATACTGGCGTGGCCATGAGCAGTTTTTTCATGATGAAGTACAAAAACATGGTTATGGTATTTGGTGGTTAGAGTTGTCTTAACTGCAATACTCATCGTTCAGTGGGACCATTACGTGCTAGCTTTTTGTATTTTGATAAAGTTATCTTAAATTATCCATTAATATCAATGGTATGTTTCTATGTATACACAACTTGAGAGCCTTAAACAAACGGGGCAAAACAATTTACTACAAAAAAAGAAGCCCATACAGCTGAAAAAATTTGCAAGTGCCAGTAATCATATTTTAACTGAGTCAAATATTTATGGGTTGTTAAAAACAGATACAACAAGGTTGTATGCAACATCAACTGCTGCTCATCCAAAGCCTGAAAGCCGATTTGCGAAAACCAACAGTGACTTTGAGGACCTTAAGGTTAAGTACAAGAATTCAGATTCAATGAATAAAATGAAAACATATGGTACGGATTGCGGTAGTTATGCACGCTCACTGATGATTTCGAATAAAAATGATGGCTCTGTTCCTAAAGACCCTAACCCATGGAGTAATATAGCAATTAAAACCAGAGAGAGACTGATAGGTGAGGTTGCTACACCTGCTGTGGGTCATGCTTATTATATTAAGTTTGGAGATAATGGACCAAACTTACAAAAAAGAGAATATGTTCAATCACCATGGGATATGAATGAGCGTGTTGAGAAGGGAAAAACGAATTTTCATGTAGCCGCAGTGGTTGCTAAAGACAAAGGCAGTATGATCACTTCAGAAGTAAATGCTGCATTTAAAAAGCAAACCAGTGCATGGTTTCAAATCTATCAGGGTAAACAAACTTTTTATAAAACATTCCAAGCAGAGTACGAAACAGAAATTAATGGTAAAAAAATACCCCCTAAAGTATATGAGTATGATGCAAAAGGATAAAGTGCATCGCTTATACTCCCTCCAAGAATCAATGTTATATAAGCTTAACAACAAACCAATCTATTGGCAGAGTAGTGTAAAAATTCTTCGCTAAAAAATTGTATAAAATATATTTTTGTCTATAAAGTTTCTATTTGTAATAGTCTGATTATCAGTAATAAGGAAATTAAATGGCTAAGAAAAACCGTGATGACCTAAAGGGACGTTTTAAAGATGGTGATAAGCCAACACAAAGTGATTTTGAAAATTTAATGGATAGCTATATTAATCAGCTGGATGATGGTATTTCTCAGCCAGAAGGTAATGATGTGCCACTGAAAGTGAACGCAATGCCAGCAAATGCAAAAGTGCTTGATTTTGCTGATGAGCATGGCGCTATTGAATGGGGAGTGAGCACTGCTAATGGTTTAACCATTAAGGATAATATGAACGAAAATCGTCTGTTTATAAAGCAGACAACCGGTGAAGTAGGGGTTTCGACAGCCTCGCCGAGTGCGCGATTACATGTAGCCCGAAGTGTTCAAGGTGATAATGGTGTAAAAATTGATGGACCTGTTTCAGTTGAGCTGACGTCGACGGAGCTGTTAACTGTTAAACCAAATAATCTAATCAATCCCGTATTATCAGTAGACGAACAAGGTAAACTAGCAACCAAAGGGAATATTGAAACAGAAAGCGACTTAGTCGTTAGTGGGAGTGCTGTTATCAATAGTAATTCCATGTTAAAAGGCACGCTTGACGTTGAGCAACCTGTTACTTTTGATCAGACACTTGCAGTAAAAGAGGCTGTCTCCTTAGAAAAATCTGTCGATATAGGAGAGACACTAACTGTTACTGGTAGTACAACAATTAATAATACATTAACTGTAGCAAGTAGTACGACGCTGGGAAATTTTGACTCTGACCTTACTACCATTAAAGGAAAGTTAGTATCTGCCAATAGCAGTGGTAATATAGAAATAGAGGATAGTGTTAATATTTCTGAAAGCTTAACAGTAGCAGATGCTGTTGATCTCAACTCTAATTTAACCGTCGATGGATTACTGCTCGCCAAACGTAATGCAACGTTTGAAAAAAATATTACTGCACAGTCAGTTTCTGCCAGTAACTTAACGATTGATGAGTCAACGACATTAAATGGTGAAGTGTCTATTGATGATAATCTAGCGGTATTGGGCGATTTATCGGTTACAGGTGCAGTCAACCTAACCCACTCTTTGCAGCTTCAAGACGGTACAACGGTTTCTGAGTTTTCTACAGATAACACCTTGGCTGATAACAGTGACAGTGCTGTTCCAACAGAAAAAGCAGTAAAAACTTATGTTGATACAAAAGACAGCAATATGCGTACGTATATTGATGAACGTTTACCCGCAGGCGTGATAGTGATGTGGTCAGGGGCAAGTGATACGATACCTATTGGCTGGGCTATATGTGATGGAAGCAATGGGACACCTAATCTTCAAGACAGGTTTATTGTGGGGGCTGGTAGTAGTTATCAGGTAGAGGACAAAGGAGGGGAAAATACTGTCACATTAACAGCTAACCAATCAGGTTTACCGTCTCATAGACATAGTGGGAGTACATCAGAAGATGGAACTCATACGCATACTGTCACTATACCTATGGATGATACCGCAGGAGGAAGCTTGATATTTGGTGGTGAAAAATCAACAGGTAAAGAAACCTCGAATACTTATACGACATCAAGTGATGGAGCTCATACCCATACTGTTACGACTACTTACGAAAGTCAGAATGCAGCAGAGGCACACGAAAATCGCCCCCCTTATTATGCTTTATATTACATTATAAAAGTTATTTAGTATTAACAGGCCCTAGGAAACTCAGCGTTTTTCCTTTTTTATAATTTCTTTTGTGTAAGTTATTTACTGTACCCTATGACTGTTAGGGGAGCGCCAATGATCAAGAAGATAAAAGCAAATGCAGGTTGATCTTGTTATCGAAAAACGATAACATCTTACTGCTAATCGGTAATTCTTAGCGTAATATGTGGTCAATTCACATACTACGCTGATTGTTGATAACAATATCCTAATAGAGATGAAGTATGGGTGCGTTAACTAAAATACGTCTGACAAGCTTAGCAGCTATAATAGGCTTGGTAAGTATTGTGCTTTATAATTTGTTTTTGCTAGTAAGTGAACAAAGCTATTCACTCGAAAATGATGCAACCAATGAAGTTCATCGAGATATTTTCAGCTTTATATTAATTGAGTTTGCCTATCAAGTAGTCATTGTTGGGCTATTAGTCAGTATTTTCTATCAATTCTATCGAGGGAATATTTTTACTGATAAGAACTTAAAGTTTTTATTTTCTATAGGGCTTATTTTTCTGCTATACCCTATTTATCACTACCTAGGTAATCAACTGTTAGACCTGCATACTGACATGCCGTTTATTTTTAACATGACTTTGATGCTGCTGCCTGGCTCGTACAAGGAGCATGTAATTGTTGGTATTATCATACTACCTATAGCGTATATTTTAAATCTTGGTCGAGTAATAAAGTCTGAATTAGAAGACTATATTTAATAAGAGACTGAATATATGCCAATTGAATGCAATATCAATATTTTATTAGCCAAGAAAAAACTAAAGTCTAAGGACGTCGCTAATCGAATTGGTATTACACCTCAAAATTTCTCAGTTTTAGTTAATAATCGAGCAAAAGGGATTAAATTTTCTACATTAGAAGCTTTGTGTGAAATACTCGAATGTTCACCAGGTGATATTTTACATTACGTACCGTCCACTGTTGATGAAAAGTAATTTTTAACTAAATCTTTAACCTTGATTATTAATTGTATTTTTGTGTAATGCCTATGACTAAGAAAGCGCGTCGTCTTGCTGTGGTGGGAGTGTTCATGTCTTTTGTTTTAGCGATTGCGGGTTGGAACGCTCTCGATTGGTTCAAACCTGAGCCTATTGAATACATTACTGCACCTGTGGAAAAACGAGATATAGAAGAAACGGTTTTAGCCACTGGGGTATTGGAAGGTGCTAAACAGGTTGCGGTGGGTGCTCAGGTTACTGGACAGTTGAAGTCTATGAAAGTGTCTGTCGGCGACAGAGTGACAAAAGGTCAATTACTGGCAGAAATCGACCCCGTTTTGCCGCGTAACAACTTGAAGCGGGCGATGGCGGAGCTGAAAAACATAAGGGCTTCGCGTCGTGCCAGTGAAGCTATGCTGCGCTATAACGAGCTAAATTTCAAACGCCAGCGTGAAATGAGTGCAGAGAACGCAGCATCGGTGGCTGATATGGAAAATGCCCGCGCCCAGATGGAAAAAGAAAGAGCAAACATTGAAGCGCTGGATGCCCAAATCGTTAAAGCAGAAATTCAGGTAGAGACAGAAAAGGCTAATCTTGGATTCACCAAGATTGTCGCACCAATGGATGGTGTGGTCATCGCTACTAAGTTTGAAGAGGGACAAACCCTGGTATCGAGTCAAGAAGCGCCAACGCTGTTGGTTCTTGCAAAGCTAGATACGATGAAGGTAAAAGCACAAATATCTGAGGCTGATGTCACAAGGGTTAAGCCGGGCCTTGAAGCAAGCTTTACTGTGCTAGGAAATCAAGATCGTCTTTACAAAGGTATGTTGCGTACCATCAAGCTAGCACCGGATAAAGTTTTTGATAAGGATTCTGGTAGTGATTCCAATAAGGCCGTTTACTACAGTGGCTTGTTAGAAGTACCGAATGCTGATCACTCGTTGCGCGTGGCTATGACGGCACAGGTATCCATCATTATTAATCGGCAGCCGCAAGTGCTGAGTATTCCTATCTCTGCGTTGAATCCAGATCAGAAAATCAGTGGGTCGCAACATAAAGTGCGCGTGCTGGTCAATGGCCAGCCTGAAGACAGAACAATCAAAACAGGCATTCGTGACAATGTTTATGTGCAGGTGCTTTCTGGTCTGAATAGTGGGGACGATGTCATTCTCAGTGACAGCCTGTCAGTTAGTGCAGAGGGTGAGACCGCTGTCGTTATTGGGGGGTAGTCACTATGAAGGAGGCTTTGATTGAAATAAGTACCCTGAACAGGGTTTTCCAGGCCGGAGAGCAGCAAGTCGCGGTGCTAAAGGATATCGACCTGAAGATCTATAGGGGTGAAATGGTCGCTATTATGGGGGCGTCTGGCTCTGGGAAGTCGACGTTAATGAATATTCTGGGGTGCCTGGATCGCCCGAGCAGCGGCAGTTATAAAATCAGCAGTCGGGAGACAAGGGAGCTGGATGATGACGAACTGGCTACTCTGCGCCGCAATCACTTTGGATTTATCTTTCAGCGCTACCATTTACTGTCACATCTCGATGCTGTAGGCAATGCAGAGTTGGCGGCGGTTTATGCCGGTGTTTCTAAAAGTTCACGCCAGGAGCGAGCGCACATGCTGTTGTCTCGTCTGGGGTTGGAGGACCGCTGCGAGCACAAGCCTAGCCAGCTTTCCGGTGGTCAGCAGCAACGGGTGAGTATTGCCAGAGCCTTGATGAACGGAGGGGAAGTCATCCTGGCGGATGAACCCACTGGAGCGTTGGATACTCGAAGTGGTCAGGAAGTCATGGACGTGCTAAGGGAGCTGCATCAGCAGGGGCACACGGTCATTATTGTCACTCATGACCCTCAAGTAGCGGCGAAAGCTGAGCGGATCATTGAAATTCAAGATGGTGAAATTATTGCGGACCGGGTGAGCGATGAGTCGCAAGTGGATACACCGATTCCATCTGCGCCGGAGTCTAGTGTCGCAACAAGTCGCAAGGAACCACGTGGTGCTTGGTTGGGGCGTTTCACCGAGGCTTTCAAAATGGCTTGGATTGCCATGATATCTCATCGATTGCGAACGCTTTTGACCATGCTTGGCATTATTATCGGCATTACTGCTGTGGTGAGTGTTGTTGCTATCGGCGAGGGAGCCAAGCAAAAGGTTATCAGTGACATTAACTCTATTGGGGTTAACACCATCGAAATTTTTCCTGGTAAGGACTGGGGCGACGAAAGAGCTGCTGCCATCGACACCCTGGTGGCGGCGGATGTAGAAGCTTTACAGGCTCAGCCCTTCGTGGACAGCGTGACACCGAGCATCGTTAGCAGTCAACAACTGCGGTATCGCAATGCCACTGTCAATGTGAGCGTTAATGCGGTTGGTGAGCAGTACTTCCGCGTAAAAGGTTTGATCATTGCAGAAGGTCGGCCTCTGCTGCGAGAAGATATTCGCACTCAGGCGCAGGTGGTAGTGATCGACAGTAATACCAGGAAAAAACTGTTCACCAGCAGTGATGATCCTGTTGGTAAGGTGGTTTTGATTGGCGCTTCGCCATGGACGGTCATCGGGGTGGCAGAGGATAAAAGCGACGCTTTCGGTGGGGGTGGCAACCTGTCAGTGTGGATGCCACACAGTTCTGCGACGACACGCTTGATTGGCAGGCAAAATTTCAGCTCGATCATTGTCCGTACGCCTGATGGCTTGTCCGGCGCAGTGGCGGAGCAAGGTATCGTTCGCTTGCTGACTACCCGCCATGGCGTGAAGGATTTTTTCACATTCAGCACCGACACTATTTTGAAGGCGGTTGAGAAAACCACGACCACCCTGACCTTATTAGTGTCCTCTATCGCGGTAATTTCTTTGATCGTCGGTGGCATAGGGGTCATGAACATCATGTTGGTGTCGGTCACCGAGCGCACCCGGGAAATTGGCATCCGTATGGCGGTGGGGGCACGGCAAAGCGATATATTGCAGCAGTTCCTGATCGAAGCGGTGATGGTGTGCTTGATCAGTGGTGGCATAGGCATTCTGTTGTCTCTAGGCGTGGGTGCTTTGTTCTCGCTGCTGGCTCCTGGCATGCAAATGTTATTTTCCGTCACTGCTATTGTGTCAGCTGTGGTTTGCTCCTCACTGATTGGTGTGTTGTTCGGCTTCTTGCCTGCGCGAAATGCGGCGCGACTTGATCCGATTGAAGCATTGTCACGGGAGTGAAAGAGGTACTGTAATCCCATGAAGTTTGGAGTAAAGCAGGTGAGTCTTATGGGTGCGATTGAAAAAAAACACATGGCTGTTCTATTGCTGTCCTCTACGTTGTTAGCAGGGTGCGGAAGCCTCGTGCGCACGGAATATTCTCGACCACAATTGGAGCTTCCTGCCGCTTGGTCTTATGCACCAGTGAGTGGGGAGCAGGCGTTGGCATCAGAGCAATGGTGGCGAGCGTTTCAGGATGAGGCATTGAACAGCTTGATTGAGCGGGCGCTGCAAAGTAACAGCGACATGGCACTGGCTGCATTGAAAGTGCGACAGGCGCAGTTGCGCGCAGGGATCGCCAACGGCAACCTAACGCCTGATGTCAACGCGAAGCTCAGTGCTTCTCGAGAGCGTAACTTTGATGCCCACACTAGCAGGAATGCGTTTAGCACTTCTCTTGGATTGAGTTATGAAGTTGATCTCTGGGGGAAGCTATCCAGTGCCCGCGATAAAGCGCACTGGGAGGCGATGGCAACTGAGCAGGATAGGGTCGGCGCAGCGTTGGCGTTGATTGGAACGACCGCCAACCTGTATTGGCGTCTTGCCTACCTGAATGAGTCTATTGCTGCTAGTGAAGCTTCGCTGGATTATACGGCCAAAGCACTGAAGCTGGCTCAAGTTAAACATCGTAGTGGTGCGGTTTCCAATCTGGACTTGATTCAAGCTGAGCAAAACCTGGCAAGCCAGCGTGCCTCGTTGACTGATTTGTGGCAGAAGAAAGTGGTAGCGCAAAATGCCTTGGCCATTCTGTTTGATCAAGCGCCGGAGAATACTGTGCCTGATCCGCAGACCTTACCCGTCATGGCCATGCCAGCCTTGCCTGTGGCCACACCCGCAGCGTTACTGGCCCGCAGGCCAGACATGCAGGCGGCGGAAATGCGCTTACGCAGCGTTCTGGCGGATACGGATTATACTCGGGCCAGTTACTACCCCAGCTTCAGCTTGACAGGATCCCTGGCCACGGGCGAATCGAATTTGGCAGATATCCTCCGCAACCCCGTCGCTTCTCTGGGAGCAGGTCTAACGCTACCTTTTCTGCAGTGGCGACAGACACAATTGAATATCAAGGTTTCTGAGGCTGCCTACGAACAGGCGGTGATTGCGTTCAGGCAGAAGCTTTATTCTGCGTTGGCGGAGGTAGAAAATAAACTTTCCGCAAGAACACAGTTGATGGCTCAGGAGGCAGCATTACGTGCGTCGCTCACGTTGGCTTCCGAAGCCGAGCGCTTGTCCGAGGTACGTTATCGTTCCGGTGCCACTGACGTGCAGGCATGGTTGGATCAACAAGAAACACGGCGCAAGGCACAATTGCAACTGACTGATAATCGTCTGGCCCAGTTGCAGAATATGATGGCTCTCTATCAAGCGCTGGGAGGAGGATTTGCCAAGCCTTGGGAGCCTGGGTAAGTAGAGAACGACTGAGGGGAAATGTTCTGGCTAAACTAAACCGAACACAATTTCCCCTTTTTTTTATAATTTCTTTTTGGCTTTCTTTTAGATGGTTGGCCTTTCCCTCTTAACTGGCTAAATGCGCTGACATCCACCTGGGTAATTAATTGGTGTAGCTTGTTGGTCATTGGTTTCATAAAGCTTTTATAGCTGGCTTCTTTGTGACTAATCGACGTTAGTTGTGATTCCCATTGAGCAGTCATATCTGGCGTTGTAGCGACTTCTGGTAAGCTTTGGATAAGTTGGCGCCCAGTTTCAGTCGAGCGGATTTGTTTACCTTGGCGGGTGAGAAATTGGCGTTTAAATAGCAGTTCTATAATTCCGGCTCGGGTGGCTTCGGTGCCGAGCCCATCGGTTTCTCTCAATATTTTTTTGATTTCTGGGTCTTGAACAAAGCGGGCGATGCCTGTCATTGCGGATAATAAAGTGGCATCAGTAAAAGGCTTGGGTGGTTGGGTCATTCGTTCGGCCAGCTCGCCTTTTAGGCATTGGACCACATCGCCTTTTTTTACATTAGGAAGCTTGTGTTGTGCTTCTTGATCGTAGGTGTTTTCATCTCCATTAATTTCATTGCCTTGCTCATTGAGCTTATTTTGATTACTTAGTTTATCGTTTGTTTTTCCATTATTCTTTCCAAATAGCTTTTTCCAGCCTAAATCGACGGTTTGCCTTGCGGTAGCAACAAACAACCCTCCACTGATTTCTACTTCTATTCTTCGATCATCGTATTGCCAGGCAGGGTAAAATTGCGCGAGATACTGTCTGGCAATTAACTCATAGATTTGTAACTCGGTTTTAGATAAGCGATTAGGGTCGAGCTTTCGTTCTGTGGGTATGATGGCATGGTGAGCTTCCACCTTTTTATCATTCCAGGCTTTGCTTTTTAAGGATAAATCAGCGTCAGCGACTGCCTGTCGTAATGGCTCGCATACCTGATTAATGGCTGTAGTGACAGTACTTATTTGGTTTAAGTGCTCTTTGGGTAAATAACGGCAGTCGGAGCGAGGGTAGGTAATCAGCTTATGTTTTTCGTATAAATCCTGGCAGGTACTCAACACCTGTTGGGCATTTAATCCATAACGTTTGGCGGCATCAATTTGCAAAGCGGATAAGTTATAGGGAAGGGGAGCCGCTTGCTGTTTGCGTTTTTTGGTAGCAGCGGTAATCAGCCCTGGTTGGCCAGTAATGCGTTTTACGACAGTTTCTGCCAGTTTCTTCGAGAGTACTCGACCTTCTTCGTCTTGATAAGGCTGGCAGGCTTCGCTAGGTTGCCATTTGGCTCTAAATTGTTCACCTTGCTCTGTTTCCAATAAGGCGAAGACTTCAAAATAAGGTTTGGGCTGAAAGTTTTCGATTGCTTGATCACGTCGAACCACTAAGCCTAATAGAGGCGTTTGAACTTTACCTTTCTTAGCCAAATACAGCCCTTTTGTGTCAATTTAGTCTTTACTCCTTATGCCTATAACTAAATAGTATATATGTCTTCTATTAATACAGGGTTCTATTATAAGGAAAGCCAAAGCCCACCTAGCGAGTTGAAAACTCTCTTTGCTAACCCTTGATGAAGTAGGTAAGTCACTGATTTATAATTACGTATTAAAATACTTCAGTTTCAAGAATTTTTTTCAGTGTTGGCTCACAATTATGGCATTAGCTATTTAACTATACCACTTCTAATGTACATTAGAAGTGTGTGTTGATTCAACATATATTCTTAGCGAGAGACCTCTTCTGCGTTTTGAGTATTGTTACAGAATGAGGTATTTACTCAAGAATATTACAGCTGTGATGTGTTTACCCTTAAGCTCTATTATGTATGAATGAGAATATTACTATAGCTAATTATGAATACTATGAAATCAGAATTTATTTTCCACTAATTAAGCTTATTATCTATTAGCTTCATATTATCAAGCTCACTCGTATCATTAATAACTAAGTGTAATTTAAAGCCATAAAACCAACCCAATGACGTCTTTCCTTTAACCGCTATATTTTTAAATACCCTATGTTGTTTCTCTCTTTTAATATGGTAAACCCTAATGGGGAGTAGAGTCTATAAAGTAAATACCTCTTTTGCTAGCTGTAACTAGCTGTAAAGGTTTGCAGATAATAATAAAGTGGCAATAATGCATAATGTTGTTGCTCAATAAACCTTGAGTAGCTTAATAAATTAGGAAATTCAGCTAAATGGTACTTTTGAATATGTTTTGTATAGTAAGTTTTAAAGTCTCTATAACGAGATTGGTGAAAGTAGATCAATATGGTCAGTATTTTTACTGATTGATAATTTACACGTCCATGGTTTTTGCCGAATGCCTTTTTCTTGAAGTAGTTTTTCCCAGGCTAGAATAAACTCGATACAAAAATCATCGACATTACAAAATAATTTTAATTAACTCATCCTTAAGCCTTCTTTTTGTTTGTTTTTTGATTGCAAACATAACTCAATCATTAAGAGGATTTACTTTCAAGAGAAGGTAATACTCACCAATAATATAAAGGGGTTAAAAGATAGCCGTTTTTGGCACGTTTTGGCTGTTTTTTGTACCGAACTCACGTTAATTACATAGTGACTAATAAAAAAATCAATGAAAGTGTGCGGTGGGTTAGTTGAAAATGATAATATATACCCATAACGAATCATTTTTAGGTGTAACTGAGTACCTAATCTGCAAACTCAGCTAATCCATTACCCATGATTG